>NZ_JMDX01000012.1:0-47441 GCF_000935845.1 Paenibacillus sp. E194 | reverse complement strand
CATATGAAAAGAAGAGATAAGCCAATCGTTATTAATAGTGACAAAAACAATTGTTTGCCTTTTTTTTGCAATAGAAAGAAACAAAATGATTATCATGATTAAATAAATTCCCTGCATCCATGGAATCAAATAAAAATGTGTATGTACGGGCAAGTACGCATTACGTAAATTATACCCTTCTGTAAGCAACACCGCCGCTGGGAGGGATAACACCGTATTGGAGAATAATCCGTTCCCACCCGAGTACCACATCACATATGCACAAATAGGTGAGATCACCGCGCATATGCTCCAAAAAATAATGACTTTTTGCGGAAAAAAATGCAATATGAACACTGTATATACATAATAAACGGTAAGTAGCGCCACAAAAAATGTAAATACTTTTACAGCCGCTTGCTTAGGCGAATCGCTAAAGACCGATAAAAGAGTTGCTACAAATACCCACACGCCAAGGCGCGATCCAATGTGGTCAAGTATAGGGTTTGCGCCGGGATCATCCACAAGTTTCGCTACTAACCCCGAAACGGCTCCTAAAATAAATGCAAATATGATTGAGAAAGCGATTTTTTTCGTATGTGATTTTATGGGAGTTCTAATCCTAGTTAACTTGTTGGATATTTCCATAATATGATATTACACCTCCCAATTATATTCTTCTGTGAGGGAATCCGTATGCTTAGGATCTTTTCAGATACAGGCAAAAATGAGCTGATCACTGCTCCAAATAGCACACAATCTATTAATAGTAGCGGACATCCGCCTAACTACTTTCAATAACCCACAAAAAACAAAAAAGCAGATGGAGTTAAAATGTGCGTTTATCTCCATCTGCTTTATCATGTTAATAGGGTATTTCAGAACTTACAAGTCAATAGGTCAGGGATTAATTTGCTTCTTTAAAACTGTTGATCAAATTCGTATATTCGTCTTTATATCCATCCCAATTGCTCTTAAGCGTCCAAACCATCAATTGACCATAATGTGTAGGTGTTTCGATAACGGTAATTAAATAAGCAACATTTACATTGTCCGAAGTACCTTCAAGCGTATATTGTAGCGCCTTATAACCATTAATCGTAACTTCTTTTACATCTCCTTGTTTTGGATTGGTTAATGAAGAAACGAATGGTTCGGTAACTAAATCATAATACTTTTGTAGTGAAGAATCTTTAAAATCCTCTTTTGATTCGAGTAGCGCCATGAAATATTTTTCTTTTTGAGGAGTATAGATCTCAAGGTCACTATCTGGATTTAGCTCGCCGTTCGCATCTTTCCAACTACTAGAGGCACTTACTTGATATTTGTTGTCTTTACTCTTAAACACTGTTAAGTCGTCTTTCCCACCACATGCCGCAAGGATAGCAACCATAGAAATAGCTAATACAAATGTTAATATCTTTTTCATTGTTAATTGAGTCTCTCCCTTTTATGTATTATGAAAATTCCTCCAAAAGAAATAATCTCCTACTATGTTACGGCATTTACAACTAAATTACCAGCTTTTCGGATAAACACTTACAAAAGTCGCCAAAAATCCGCATGCGACAGGGGGGACGATTCTTGATTGTCGCGCAAAATATTACGCCTATATATGTTATCTTTTCTCAAACCGATACCTTTGTATTGCTCAGTCAATATAGATTCCAGCTCTAAAATACACAAAAAGCCCAAACGCTAAAGACGTTTGGGCTTCTACATAGCAGGTAAGTGCAGCTCTAAAAAATACTATTTCCTTTCAAGCGACACACAGCACTCCACATGTGTCGATTGTTCAGTGAGAACAACCTGACACGATGTACCCCCATCAAATGAAAAGCCAACCACCTGACACGAATAGGGTCTTCCGTTTCATAATTACAAGAAAACCAATTTGAGAAGAGTCAAGAAACTTCCTGACCTATTTATCGTCACAACGTACTACGTCGTAGTTCATAAAAATACTGCACAATTGGATGCTTTACCTTCATCTTCTCACTCATGTTTAAAATTCGCTTTTTACCAACTCGTCTGTCTACCAAAGCCAGAATATTCAATAAGATATCATCGCTCTCTATGCTTTCCTCTATAGAGGTAGATAAAAAATGATTCGCCACAACGTTAAAATTCGATTTACTTAATGATACCTGTGCCGACAAAAGCTCTTTTGCATATCCAGACATTTTTCTACTTCTAGCAATTACGATTAGACGATCCTCGGGAGCGCCCTTGGTATCCTTTCTGACCGCTTCAATTTCTTCATTGCTGATCGGAATTTGGATATCTGAATCATTCTTAATTTCCTGCTCCGTCTGATACCATTTGATTAAGCTCGTTTTATCACTCATATTGAATACATTCTTTTTATCTACCGAAATATAACAAATACCGGCTTTATCAGGTAAATAACGATAGCTCGTTGCTCGGTATTCAACCCTTCCATGTAACGCAGGACAGAGAAAGCTCTCCAGTTGTTGCTTCAATTTGCTCCAGGACATGTAATCCCCCTATTTTCTACTAGAATTCCTACCCCCATATTATCACATCTTTATTCGATTTTTAGACCGTGTATATTGCAAATGTTAGAACAGGCTGGACAACATAAAGCCGCCTCCCTTATTGGAGAGGCAGCTCGTTCTATTCCAACCCGTACTAATACCATTCATGATTCCTTTATTTCAAACACCCTGGTCTCTTTCCATCCGAGATCAACTGATTGATCGCCTCGATTAATTGCGGAAGCTCACGCATCGTATCAATCGCAAAATCTGCACCATATTGCATAAAGTTATGCTTCGTCTTTGAGATCATCTCGGCTTTGTCTGCCGTGGACAGACTTTCGAATTGCTCTTGGCTGAGTCCCATCTCGGAGCTGCCGACCGCAACACCAACCGACCACACGCCAGCATGGACTCCCTCTGTCACATCCGATGCCGTATCGCCCACTTTGACCACTTTCCAGCATGCGGAGAGCTTAAGCTCCTCCATATTGCGATGGATCATGTAAGGGTACGGTCTGCCATAAGAATCCGTTTCACTAGGTGTGACCAGATGATCGGGACTGTACCCCTTTTCCTTTGTGATAGGTACGATCACATCCATCATCGTGCGGGTATAGCCCGTTGTAGAGCCGAACTTCAATCCTTGCGCTCGCAAGGTTTCGACGGTTTCCACTACACCTGGAATCGGATCTGTGTATTCAGCTAGCGAAGACATTAACGCAGGCTCAAATGCCGCATAGAGCTGCTCCACATCCTGTTCTGTAAATGGCTTGCCATACTGATCTTCCCATAATGCCGAAACTCTGGGCATCGACAGCATCGCCCGGATATGATCGATTTTCAGCATCCCCATAGGTGCTCTAGCCTCATCCATTGTCACCTCGATACCTGCCTGCTTGAAGATATCGATGAATACATTCACAGGTGCAAAACATCCGAAATCGATGGCCGTCCCCGCCCAATCCAATATGATTCCTTCTACTTTATTCATGGTTGCAATGCTCCTTCATATATTGCTCAATAATATGGCATAGTTGATCAATGTCTTCCTCATAGATTTCCCCAATGTTCCCAATACGGAACGTATCCAAATTCGTCAACTTCCCTGGGTAAATAACATATCCTCTTGCTTTCACATATTGATAGAATTCGGCGAATTGAAATTGTTCGTTTGGAAACAAAAAGGTCGTAATAATTGGCGACTGATAGTCCGCTATAATGTAAGCATTCATGCCAACCTTCGCAAGTCTCTCCCTGAGCAGCAGGTTATTGTGCTGATAGCGAGCTTGTCTTCCTGCGACTCCGCCTTCTTCTTGCAGTTCATCCAACGCCTTGGAGAATGCAGCAACTACATGGGTTGGTGAGGTAAAACGCCATTTTCCGTCCTTATCCATACAATCCCACTGATCATACAAATCAAGAGCCAAGCTGCGCGCAATACCTTGACACCATTTCAATTGATCAAGCTTAGCAATAACAAAACCAAACCCAGGAACACCTTGAATGCATTTGTTCGCACTGCTGATTACATAATCAATATGAAGGCCAGCAACATCGATATCAATACCGCCAAAGCTGCTCATCGCATCCACAATGAACGTTTTCCCATAAGCTTTGGCCAGCTTCGAGACCCTATCAATCGGATTCAGTATCCCTGTCGTTGTCTCGCAGTGAACCATTGCGATATGGGTAATCTCTGGATCAGCTTCAAGCATGCCCTTGAGTTCAGCCATATCCGGATACTTATCATAGTCTACCTTATGCTCGACATACGACAGCCCTATCACTTGTGCCATCTGTATCATGCGTTCCCCATAAGCGCCGTTGGAGATAATCAGAACCTTATGTTCTGGAGCAATCACGGATGTCATCACCGATTCTACGGCAAAGGTTCCGCTGCCCTGCATCAATACAACTGTATACTGTTCCGAATCCACTCCTGCAATCGTCAATAACTGAGATCTTATTTTCTGCGTAATCGATTTATAGTCATCATCCCACGTGCAGCGATCTAGCAACATTTCATGCTTAACGGATCGGGTCGTTGTCAACGGCCCTGGGGTCAATAATTTGTAGTCATTCATCATGATCTCACTCCCCGTTGTTATGAATTATTTAGCTTCTTTAAAAAACTGCTGATGTTCCTTCAATAACTCCACGGTTAATGGCTGATCGAACTTCATCGGTTTCGCTGGCTTATTGACCGCATCTGTGGATTCCCCTTTGTACAAGGCAACAGGATAGTTCGTAATCAAATCTTTTCTCGCATCCTTACTAATCGTCTCCGCCATTTTCATTGCAAGATCCGTCACTTCGTTGTTCTTATTGATTACTGCAATGGACTCTGTCAACGAATAATTCCCTTCGATGGGATCAATATAATCAATCGGAGCTCCTTTTTCGTGTGCGCGTACCGCCTGATGACGAAGTCCAAATCCAGCAGCTACTTCTCCCGCTTCCACTTTCTTAATCGGTCCGGAACCGGATTTTTCTATATGCTGGCCTGCATTGGCAATAAGATCATGGAGTACAATCTTCCCTTCCTCTGGTCCATAAGCACTGATGATAGCCTGTATAAGCAGCCAAGCTGTAGAGGAATCTAATACATTTGGAATCGACACCAAATCCTTATATTCAGGCTTCGTCAAATCTTTGATCGATTGGGGAGCCTGCAGCCCTTTTTGCTTCAACACTTCTGTATTCACAAAGATAGAGCCTGTATTTGCTAAAATCGGCGTATAGTAGGACGGATACGAATCCATAGCTTCTGTCTCAAATGCTAAATCTTTATACATCTTGTATTGACTCTGTGAACTGTCTAGGAAATACGAGCTCATAGTTACAAGATCAGCCTCAATCTTATCCCCTTCAGCCATCAGCTTGCCGCCCAATTCTGACGTCCCCATCGATTGGAATTGATACTGCCCTTCATAGCCTGCGGCTTTCAGTGCAGCCTCCATCGCTGCTACTGCTTCTTCATCTGCGTTGGTGTTGATAATCACTTGCTTCGATTCCTTTGCACTGCCAGCACCACAGCCTGCCATTACCACCACCATGCTTATTGCCAGTAATGCTAAGAGAACCATCCTGAACCTTTTTGACATTCCAACCATCGTTATCCCTCACTTTTACTATTATTTAGGCCTATCATAGAAAAGCATTAAGCCTGTTTAACGATGAATCGCAAATCTCTTTTGTCCATAATCACATAGCAGTTTCACAATCAGATTGGTGAAGAAGATCAGCAACGACAATACGAAGATTTCATTGAATTTGGCAAAATGCTGAAGCTCCTTGATTTTACTAGCAACGACAGCGGTTTGGGTGGATACGAGAAATATGATGCCGCTGATCGTAACCATCGCATTGAGAAAATAATATCCCAGCATCTCGATCACCGTCGCAGCCGAATTAGGCAAGACTACCCGATAGACCGTCTTGAACCAGCTATCTCCGAGTAGTTCTCCCGTCGTTTCCCAGGAAGGATTCATCTTGGAGAGCGAATTCTTCGCCATCAAATACGGTGTTGTAAAGAAATGCACGATATTACAGAGCACGATGATCGTCACGGTCCCTTTCAAGCTGCTTCCATTAAACAAGAGCAAGTAAGAGATACCAAGTACCATACCTGGCACCGTATTCGTGATCATGGAAGCCGTATCGGTGAGTGATCTTGCCCTTAATGAAGTCCGTACATTGAGAAGTGCAGCACAATAAGCAACCAATGTACCCAATACAGAAGTTAATACAGCAATCCAAATCGAGTTCCGATATACCTTGGTTAAATCATTGGATTGAAGCACACTTAGGACATGATTAAAGGTAAACGTGAGATCATAAGGATATCGGTTCAACCACGGCGCGATAAACATGATGGCGAATATCGACAGCATCATAAAAACGATGACAGAGGACACGGTCACAAAGCTAATATCGCGCACCCGATGTGTCGGCAGCTCGATTTCTCCAAGTTGATCATAGTGAAAGTTAAGCTTCTCTAGAGACCGTAACAGCCATATTGCGAATATCGCTGGCACAAGCATGAGCACCGCGATGACAGCCCCCTGATTCAGATCAGGAATCGAGCCCAGCATGACTTGATACAACTGGCTAGCCACCACGGAATAGGTTCCTCCCACCGATGCCGGTATCCCAAAGTCCGTGAAGCTTAGGATAAAGGACAGCACAAATGCCCCACCCAATGCCCCTGCCAACGGTCGAAGAATCGTATTCGCAAAGCTTCTTAACGGTCTGTCGCCCATCAGATGAGACACAATAATAACTTTTTATCCATGTATTTAAATGCGTTATGAATCAATAAAAAGGCTGGCGGAAGTGTATAAATGATGTAACCGATCAGCAATCCATTAAAGCCATAGATATCAAACAAATTTCGTCCTACAAGCTTGGTCAGCAATCCCTGATTGCCAAGTGAATACATCATGGCAAATCCATACGTAATTGTCGGAAGCAGCATGGGAAGAATGATTGTCGTCTTCAGCATGCCTTTGAAGATCCGATGAGCACGTGTACAGTGAATCGTATACACCGGGATGAATGCCAATATCGTTGTTAGGATTGCGGTCACCGTTGATACCTTCATACTGTTCCAGGCAGCTATCATCATCTCATCATTCATCCAAATCGAGCTGTAGTTGGAAAATGAAAAGCCTTGCTCTGTTTCGAATGATCGAATAAATAGGACAAGCAGCGGCAAGAACAAAATAACGGTTAACAAAAGGAGTATGGCGATGAGCAGAATCCGCATTTCTGGCTTTACTCTATGCATATCGCTCACCAAACAGATTGAATATATTCTGCCGCTTAATCTGCAACTGCTTGATAATAAACTGTTTTACAAACTCATTGCTCGGCTGCCCGATAATCTCTCTCGGCGTACCATATTGCGAGATTGTGCCTTGATTGATAATCAAAATTTTATCGGAAAGGGTTAATGCTTCCTCAGGATCATGGGTAACAATGATCGTCGTGAGCTTGAACTCCCTGGCAATCGATTGGATCCGTTGTTTGATCGATTCTTTAATGACTCCATCCAACGCGCTGAGCGGTTCGTCTAACAGCAGGATCTTCGGCTTCGTAACCAAAGTTCTAGCTAAAGCCACTCTCTGCTTCTGCCCGCCTGATAATTCACTGATTCGCTTGTTCAGATGCGGCTTCAGTTCCAAAAAATCAATATAGTCTTGAACCTCCCGCTCACTTACGCTTCCTTTCTTATTGCGCAACCCATAGATGATATTCTCGTAAGCATTCAGATTCGGAAATAACGCATAATCCTGAAATACGATATTAAAGCCGCGCTTTTTCATGGATACATGTGTCATGTCCAGGCCGTTATACATAATGCTGCCATGATCCAGCTTCGTTAGGCCAAGAATAATATTAAGCAGTGTCGTTTTCCCGCTCCCGCTAGGGCCGAGAAGCGATACAATCTCGCCAGAACCTATCTCTAAGCTGATATCTTGGAGCACCATTTTGCCGTCAAATTGTTTGCTGATATGTTGCAGCTTAAGCAAACGGCTCACCTCCCTTAGTCACACCCCCATTATATAAATCAATGATCAACTCAAATGCACTTTTATGTAAATGTTGCGTAAATCATGCATATATACTTCATATATTTTGCATATATTGTGCGCCATATTTCATGTTCAGTTGAAATATATAGTCAAATTTAATTGAATGTGAACGGTGCAGTCGTTACACTATAGGTAACAATATCAATCGATAATAGGTGAACTTATGCTGCCACTTGAAAGACAACAGAAGATTATAGAATTGCTTACCATTAAAAAGGTGCTTAAACTACCAGAGCTAGCAACCGAATTAGCGATCTCCGTAGATACACTACGACGAGATCTGAATCTATTGACTAAGCAAGGGAAGATCGAAAAGATATATGGCGGTATTAAAATCGCGGAGTCGAAGTATGGAGAATCCTCCATGAATGAGCGGATGGTTAGCTTATTTGAGGCAAAAGAAAACATCGGTAAAGTATGCAGCGAGATGATCGACGATGGGGATTGCATCTATATTGACAGCGGCTCCACCACCTATCACATAGCCAAGTTTATTAAAGGCAAGAACAATCTCACGGTGGTCACCAACTCCATCCCCGTGATCAATGAGCTCATGAATACCGATGTTGAACTGATTATTATCGGAGGAAAAATCCGCAAAGAAGAACATTCCGTAGTAGCGTACGATTATATTTTTAATTTTCATGAATTAAATATTCGGAAAGCGTTTATCTGCTGCAGCGGCATTACGATGGAACGAGGGATCTCGGATTACAATTTGGAGGAAGCTGTTACACGCAAGAGGATGATCGAACTGTCCAAAGAGGTGTATATCGTGGCAGACAGCACCAAATTCGGAAAAGACGTTAAAATTTCCATTACACCACTAGATAACGTGAACGCCATTATTACCGATGCGAATATCGATCCCAGTTACCCGCCGCAGTTTACGTCAATACGAACGAAGCTAATCATTGCAGATTAAAGTGAACCAACTGGCTTATTTACCATCAGGAGAAGGATGGGTCATGGAAACTGCATGCGTATGTATTGAATCAGGTAATCATAAAAAAGAGGGGCCATCGCCCCTCATACGGTTTATAAAACTCCCTACAGATAATCCAAACTATAAAAAATCATAATCGCCCCCACGATGCACATGACCCATGAAACAGCCGATCCCGAATGCTTCGAAAGCTTGATTTGAAGCCTTTCTAATGGTCTCCTCATCATTCGCCCTAATAATAAATGCAACGTAAACAGGATTAATGGCGGTAAAACCATTATAAAATTATAACCTACCATAATTGGGAGCCACTGAAAAACTGCTAAATTTGAGGTATTCATAAGCCCAATCGCAGCAAAATACGGAAATGCTGCACCTACCTCAATCAAAGATGTCGTGAAACCGAGTGCAATCATAGATGTCTTACTTTTTGACTTCGGCCTTGGCATTTCTGACTTTTTACTCTTTGGGTAGTAGAAGCTGGCTATAAACAGAATTCCCCCAATGATCAGCATAGCCCAACTTACAATCCGATTTTGGAAGATGGAAGAGAAACTAGCCAGAAACACATCCAGACCGAACATGAAAGCAACGCCTACTGAAAAATAAATGACTGCGACCGTCAATAAATAAATCATTAAGCGTGAACCTAATCGCTCCTTTTCAGTCAACAGCAAATATACGGTTACTCCCAATGTTGCAGGGCTAAGCGTGTCTAATAAGGCTAATCCCCCTATCATAGAAAGGAGTTCAAGAGTCACGATTCTCCTCCTTGCTCCATGGCAGAGTTCTGTATGGAAGAAATGTGAATGTCATAGGCTCGCTCCATAAAATCAAGAACTTCCTTGTCTATAGGATATAGTCCGAGACTCTCAGATTGCTCTGGGGATTTCCTCAGGTCCCATAGTTTATTCACAAACTCGTCTTCTCCTTTGAATTCTTCCAGTTGTTTTTCTATCATACGCCGTATTATGTTTTGCACTCGTGATGAAGCAGGATCACCTTTCGTATATCGTTTTATCTGACCTAGCAAAGCAATCCACTCCAAAGAATCAGGATTTTCTCCACTCATTTTTGGGAGCTTTGTCCAAAGCTCTATTTCCTTATCGTTAAACATGTTCTCCTTGATGGTCGGCAATCTTTTTTTATGTTGATTCGATAACTGAATAAGTTTCTGTATCGCAAGCCGTTCATCCCCGTCTTCAACTGCAATCCCAGTTACCAATTCCCGCAGTGACAACTCTATACTCCTTAATCTTTCTTGCTCTTCAAGGATATAGGCTAACTGGTTTTTCAAACTGTTCGTCCAATTCCATTTAGAGTCGTATAACATGCTTTTAATCTCTTGCAACTTGTAACCAATCCCTTTTAGAAATTGGATGTATTGAAGCTTCTTCAGTTCCTCTTCTGAATACAGACGATGTCCCCCTTCTGTTTTGGACGGTGCCGTCAATAATCCAATCTGATCATAGTACCGAAGTGTTCTGACCGTGATATTCGTTTTTTTTGCAACTTCTTTAATATGTATCAATTACAGACACCTCCGACAATTCAGATAAGATCAATTTTCTTGATCTTTATATAAACCATGTTTGATTAAATATCCTAATCCTAGACCGACTAATACGCCTGGAAATGCTTGATCAATCATAAGTCCAATTCCTGCTCCTATAATTACACATGCATAAATAATGATGTCTCCTTGTTTCATATCTACTCTCCCCTTTTATAATAAATCTCCTCTTCCCCTTAGCGGACTTAACAGACATAAATGATGAAGAGCTTACCCATTGGCTTGATTATACAAAATGACGCAACGTCACTTTCAAGTGTTTAATTAGAAAGTTCTTTGATTACACAAGTTAACTTGATGTTGACGCAACGTAATCTTATATAATCAGTTCACAATAATGAAGAACATTGATGGGGTGAGTAAATGAAAAAATATTGCATTTGTTTACTTTTGGTGGGGATGCTTTTTCTCAGTGCATGTAGTTCTTACCAAGAAAATGGTGCACACGCTGTGTCATTAAAGGGGATAGAAAACATCCATATTGACCACGGCAGCACAACATTAATAGTAGAATCAGCAGATATCGAGTCACTTGAAGCAATTAGTAATGGACCTGAAATTGTTATAGATAAGGAAAAAGACAACATCAAAATTCGGCTTAAGAGTGATATTAGAAACATCGTAAATATCGGAAAAATGCCTCAGCTATCCGTTCGTATTCCAAACAATTATGAGAGAAAAGTAACGTTAGACGGTTCTTCCGGTAATGTAAAGATAATCAATCTGAGCACACAGAAACTCGATATCCAAGGAAGTAGTGGAAATGTATCGCTTGACTATGTAAAAATAAATAGTGACATCCATATTTCTGTCAAAAGCGGCAGCATCCTTTTAAATCTGGAAGACAAGGACTCCAACATAAACTGGCTTTTGCAATCTGGTAGTGGCAGACGATCTATGGGTATTCCTTTAAATAATTCTCAACAAAATAACAGAAAGACACAGGGACAGACGGGGGATGGCTCATTTCATGTGAATCTCCAAACAACTTCCGGAAATATAACGGTTAATTAAATTTCTTATTTCCATTATTAATTTGCATAAACCTTGATCATTACCAGCTTCACCCCACCAATAAAAAACGCCTCAGATGTGATCTCTGAAGCGTGATTATTTGCAAAACATATTTTGTCATCTAAAGCTGAATGAGCAAGCCCTCTAAACAAACTTACTCTCATCATTCCATGCATCATTAATAAGTGGAGTAAAATTAGTTCCTTATGAATGGTTCTGTGTATTATCGCAAGGATTTTCTAATAATTGAGCAATGGTGTATGAATTCTCTTTTAACTTTTCTATCTATGCATCGCGGATAGGTAACTGCTGTCTACGACTGCTCTGCGCCTTGACTGCCGGCATAATAAGGTTCTCCCGGATCTATATCGATAACAACCCGGTGCGGTGCGGCCAGCCCGTATTGGTGCTCGCAGCGCCAGCGCATCTCTTCGGTGAAACCAATTGTTTCCCCGTCGACAATAACGTCCCCGCGGTCGAATAAATAATAGGCGATATTAAGCAAATTTCCGGCTACTTCATCAGGCTCCAGATCGTAATAGTGACACTGAACATCCGGAATGCCAAGCGCGGCGAGTCCCAATGAATCCATCAGACCTTCAGGGCGGCCGCTACCTGTGCCTTCAACATTATAAAAACGAATGTTCAGCGCACCATATAACAGTTCTCCTTCTTCAATCGCCGCCAGATAAGCGCTAGGTTCAACGAGCTTGTCGCTTTCCCGGAAATAGATGGCGTCGCAAGGCGCCGTTTCCATCACTGCCCGCAGCGAGCCGGTGAAGAGCTGCAGCCGCGATTGGGGATCGAGTCCCGATGCCATCATGTCAATCAACAGCAGTGAGTGCTCGCAATCACTCACGACTTCAGCAGCTTCCCGCCAATGCCAGGACTGCTGTATGGCCGACTCGTAGTCCGTAACCGGGCGGCTTTCTGTATCCATCAGGCTGGTTTGCGCCGGCATTTCGCCTTGAGAATATTCAACCATATAATTCAGATGGAAAAAATGCAGCAAATTCTGATCTTCCTGACTGTTCGCTTCCCACACAGCAAGTCCCGCGGCATCCGGATGATGTTCTCCGCGATCAACCTTACCCGTATAAAGTTCCATCTTCTCGTAAAGCATGTTTCGGTCCAGCATCGGCGGCTGCTTGTATTTTAACTCCACAGCGTACACCTGGGTAAAACCAAAGTCCTTTTCCTGTTCAAGCATCTCATTCGCCTCAATATCATTCTTCACCGAAGCAATTGCGTTTGGCTCCATCTCTTGATGGTCTGTTAGGCCAACCTCATGACGGCTCCATGTCAATAACGTCGAAGTATCTTCATCTTCGGGATCAAGTTTATTCGCAATTTCGAATGCCGCTACTGCGTCCTCATATTGCGATAGGTAGTAGTAGGCATACCCTACACGAAAATGCCAAAGAAAGTCATTCTTGCCTTGCGTTTTGATCGTCGAAAGTTGCTGTAATGCTTCATCGTAACGTTTTAGATTGTTTAATGCTCTCGCCAAATAGCCAACTATATCATAGTCTCTGTCCTGTTCGGGAATTTCCGAAATCTTGCCTACTATTTTTTCAAATTCATCCTCTTCATGCCAGAGGTTTAGCTGTTCCAACAAGTCCTTTTCCATCACATTACCTCCTTAGTTTCTAAAAGCCTCTTAGATGTTTTTCTAGTTTTATTTCGGAAAACCTCCTTACTCGCTAATAGGAAACCAACAATAACCGACATTTAACTTTCAAGATAGTTTTTCGAAACATTTCCCCCTCTTTTGGTGAGTGAAGCGCATAGCTCAACGATAATGGGGAGATAAATTTAGGTTCTCTTCATTTCCGTGAACGTCAAAAATAAAAAGGAGCTGTCCCATAAGTAAGTTTTTACTACTTGTGAGGGATCGCTAGATTCGAAAAGGTCGAGTTAGGGGTTATATTTCTACCCGAACTCGACCTTTTTTTCTTCCTTGTTGTCCACTTCAGCAAATTATGGATAAGGGAAAGCCACCCAACCTCAAGGCTTACTTTCGACAGACCTCGAAGCAGGAAACGTCTAAATCCTCTGTTATTTTTCAGTTGCAAAATACACTCTCTGGCTCGATCATTCGTTGAACCGACAGCGCGTATCCTTCTTCGCTTCACAGCTTTCCCTGTACGCAGTGCTTGTAACGAAGATACTGCATGCTTACTCGAATTTCACGATTCCCGGTTGCCTTCGTACAGGATGCTTTGAGTGGGTAACTCACGCAGTCCTGACTCCGGTAGTTCTGCGCTCCTTTACCAACTACAACATAGAGGTCGTTCCTCTCAAAATAATTGATACCCAATAAATCGGAAGCACGACATAAATAGACAATTTTTAAGCACATTCTATCAAAAAATAGGTGCACTGAGAATCCACAAAAAATAACGAACGAATGCGACTGATACAACAAAAAGACGACCCGCCAATCCGAGTCGCCATCATACCAGCTGAATGCTAGTTTAAAAAGTTATAATATAAGCCGACAACTCCGCTAAAATATACCCCTTAATTAAAGCACAGCTCAAAGGAAAGGACATCGTATGGAATGTGCTAGCTCCATGAAAATGCGATAAACTGCCGCAAATACAACAAATTTTCTATTGCACAATGCCACCCGAGATAAAATACACGAACGTAGATAACGTAACTCAAGTTTTTGCAACAAAATTGCAAAGAGTCAGTACTGCTCAACATTTATAGCTGTGCTTTCACTAAGCGTAAATAGAGAAGCCAAGATTCAGCGATATCGAACACTAGTTCTCATTCCAATTAAATGTAGATATATGTAAGTTTCGTGTATGTTTCACTAGTGAGTCTCACTTGTATAAACATAGGCAAACTTACTATTACTTCACTGAACTATAAAACCTCTTTTAGAGCTCTCCAGTGTTCACTCTGCATACTTTCCGTATAGACAGTATTATTGATTCTAAGGATCTCATTTTTATCTCGAACAAACCCCCATTTAATCTTTTTAACCCTAGCGTATTCTTTGAAAGCCTCAAACTTGTTGGCGGCTTGGCGATCAATATTGTTACTCTGATTGCCCGTTTCGCCACCCTTGGTTTCTATAATCCAAACTTCTCCCGTTTTCTTTTTCACGATATAGTCCGGATAAAATAACCATTGTTTACCTACAGCGTCTAAGTACACAATGGAGAAATACTGTTGTCCTGTATCTCCATTTTTATAGACCCAATCTATATCGTCCTTCACTTCACAATACCGCTCAAACAACCTTTCTGATTTTGAACGAATACCATCTACGATCATAGCCGAAGAATACAATTTATAAGCATTTGTGGTGATTTCCTCAACATCTGTTTCTGTCGAGTCATATCGATATAGCTCTTGCTCTGGTATAGAGAAGGTTGCAGTCTTAACGGAAATGTTCATGGAGGTCTGTATGGCTAGCTGAGCAGTTGCCTCCCTAAACTCTTCCTTGAGTTTTTGCACATTGTTTATTACGAATGCATAATACTCTTTTGAGTCAAGTGACAACAACTTATTCTTGCTGCTGTTATTATTCCGAAATAACCGTTCCAGAACAACCTTCGTTTTTTGAGCAGCCATGCCAATTGCCGACTTAATTTCGTCTACCGAATGCAATAGTTCAATACCGTTCTTATGTGTGTTTACAATGCGGGAAGTTGTAGTGTAAGTTCCTACACTCTCATTGAGAATCGACTCATTCGTAACAAACTTGCCTTGTCTAACTCTCCTAATAATTGCATCGCCAAACTTATAACCTACGTTCTCAAGACGAAGTTGATTGTCTTTTTTATTGTTGGACAATCCGTATTTCTTCACAAGATACTTATGGATTTCTTGAAAAGTTTCCCTTTCACCTAGACCATCAAAGTCTTTATCACGATATTGCTTTTCCAATGTAAAGTCAAAACACTTCTCCTTGAGAAATACTCGTTTAGTCTCAAAGGCTTGATTCATGGCTTCCTTGATACTTTCTTTGTACTTCTCATCAAAGGTGTACAGGTAGCAAAAATCGAGAACATCAATTTCATAATGAGTTGCCTCAGGCATACGCCTCAATCTTCCAATGGTCTGTATTTCGAAATCCTCATTCATATTCTCACGAAGTTTAACAAGTATCTTAGCTCTTGGGCAGTCCCATCCGGTTGCAATCGCCTGTTTCATCAAGAGAAAAACAGGTGTTGCCGATCTTTCTTCAATTCCTTCAATGTTTATCTTTTCGTTATTACCGTTCATCCATTTCGCAACCATCTTATTATTGTAAGTGTAGCCCATTTCAGAGAGTTTTTTCTCAACTGCTTCCACAAGTGAAGAAGAGGAGTTTGGAAATTGGATGATTACTAGCGGTCGAATCCTTTTCGACAAATTATCATATGCTTCTGCGATTTCCTTGCGCTTTGCATCTGCAAGATCAATTAAGTAGCCGTGTTCATTATCAAACACACCGTTGTATTCGACATTCTCGTTGATGTAGAGAGCCTTTGTAATTAGCCCTGATCCAATCACATCTAGCTCGTCAATTTCATAGAACTCGATGAGTTTATTTTCCCTAGCTGTAGCTGAAACTCGAATAATGTTTCTAGCTGAGAAACTATCAATTATAGAGTTTGCCTTCTTTGTATCATTAGAATGTTCTTCGTCAATTAGTACAATAAACTCAATACCTTTTCGGTGGGCGTCAGCAATGCGGTCAAATAGGTTTTTCTTCTCACTATCGCTGATAGCCTTATTACCTTTTTTGGTTACTAGCTCCCAATTGATAAAGGTGGTCGATCCTGCTTCGAAACCAGTCAATAGTGCATCGAACATATTCTTCGTTGTTTTGCTCGGAAGAAATTTCATCATCTTCTTACGACTTTGTTCCTCTAGATCGCCTTTACCTGGGCAAAGCCAAACAAAAGCAGTATTCGAATTAACCGTATTTAGATATTTGTCAATGAAGTCAATAAGAATCACAGTTTTCCCTGCACCAGTGGGTGCTTTTACAGTAATAATCTGTTTGCTGTTATTACTGGATACTTTGTCTACAAGAAACAAAGAACACTGTTCTTGAAAATCAAATAGTCCATCTGGAAGCATAATCATCTTTCGCCCACCTCCAACAACTCTGATTCAAAGTAATAGTCGGGGATTGTATATGTGTTGATGCCACTATCAGTTAACTTCCGAGTCTGCTCACTGGTCAGGAGGACAGCAGAGGAAAGAAAAAGTCCTTTACATTTTTTAAGCTTATTATTATCTGAAATAAATGCATCAGCTTCATCATCCGACATGAGTAGAATGTAGTTCGAATCATCTAGGCTAACTGCATATTCAAGTTGAACCATCTCAGCGATGTGTTTCAGAAGCTCATCATTTACACTATAATCCAGATCATTGGAATACTTCTCAATGAAGCCAGTCTTATAGTATTTAAGATTGGCAGGGTTTGATTCAAATACCTTCCCTGAATCTGTGGTATATCCATAAATAACGTTCGATAATCTCTTATAAGTGACTTTCTCACAGATATATCCTTCGTTATTCGTGCAAAGAATAAATTTACGGGTACCATCGTCTTCGGCATTTTGAGAAATTACAGCATGACCTGTCGTGCCGGAACCAGCAAAAAAGTCTAATACAGTAATGTCTTTTGATGGGTACAAACTGATAACACGTTTCACAAGCTCTACTGGCTTTTTACCATTGTTAAACCCAATATTCCCCTCTTTAGTCAGATTCTTCATTTGACCAGTATAGTCCCAATATGTCCCTTGCAAATCTTTTTTGTATAAAACGCCATCAATCTCTTCGCTTGTATCCTTTAACCAAACAAATAGTCGGCATTTATCACCTTTGTAAAATTGCTCATACACTTTCCCTTTGTTCCTACCTGTTTTGGGAACATATTCTATAGACAATAGATCTTCAGATATACCTTGTTCCGAACGATAGCTCATAACTCTCGTTCTTATTGAAGATTGTGCGTTTGTAGTTTGAAAAATTTTGGTTCCATATTTTTTGTAAGCCTCTTGTTCAGAGATCCCCTCGTCTTTTGCTACTTGCTTAATTGATTTAATAATAGGATTTTTTCTAAGGTATACTTTAATATCATTACCATCTCCATCGACAGTAGAGCCTATATATTCCTTGTCTCCCTCGTAGAGTAGAACTGATGTATACTTCCAACTTACACCTTCTTCGATATAAGTTTTTATCAATTCCGACATTTCCGTATATACATATGCCCCATTAAAAATAGGGAGTGCAGGGTAGTTCTTTGCATATATAAGGATGTATTCGCAGTTCTTCTTAAAACGTTTATCCTCTCCGCCTCCAGATGCACCAGCGATATTCTTCATATTTACACTTATAATATTAAGGAAATTGTTCTCCCCAAAGACGTCATCACAAAGAAGCTTCAATTGTGCTAATTCAATATCGCTGATTTGAATGAACAATGCTCCTTCTTCTGTAAGCAGGTCACGAGCTAACCTTAGACGCTCGTCCATAAAACTTAACCATTTGGAATGCCTAAATCCGTCATCCTCATCAACGTAGTCGTCATCATACATAAAGTCCTCATTGCCAGTATTGTATGGAGGGTCAATATATATTAAGTCGATCTTCCCTTTATGAGTCTTTGCTAACAACTTCAAGCTATGCAAGTTGTCGCCTTCAAGTAAAAAGTTATATGGTAAATGTTTATCCGACAGTATCTCTCTGTCAACAACTTCGGAAAACACTGGTACCTTCGTTAGCATCTCAATGTCAACTCGTTCTTCATGCTCTTCCCAAACAAGACCGAACTTCTTATTAAAAAGCTCCGTCTCGATCTCGTTTATAGCAATTAGTGAAGCATCATCGTTGTGCTCTTCTCTGATTTTATTAAGAAATTCAAGCATGCGCTGTCTTTTAATTTGCGACAAATTCGGCATATAAATTACTCCCCTCAATCAACGTTGCACCAAACTTAATAATAACATATAATCACGTATCAAGTATGACCAAAGTACCATAACAAGAAACAGCTCAAGCTTCACATGAGCTTGAGCTTGTCAGTTTATTAAACAGAAAAAGTGGCATTAGTATGAATCAGAAGTATCACTCTAACAACTCACGTATCTTTTCTGTAAGCACTGCTTTTCTTGCCTCATAAAATATTTCAAAGTCTTCTATCTCAAGTGAAACACTCTGCGGAAACATTGCCTGATTACAAAATTCCGCCCTTTGCATATCGTTCAAATCATTGTAATAATCAACGAGGCGCATATCATTTTTGCTACCATTGCTTCTGCCTTCAAGTGGATGTAAATAGGTAATCGATTGCGCATTCCACGCCACCTTTTCCAATCCTCTACAGAAACGGATACTGGCTTACTTTCGCTAAACCTGCTATCAGGGTGAAGATGGTCTTGTTCATACTTAAAGCTCTTATTAGTCCAATCAAGATTCAATCATAATCGACCACAAAGAAAGCTAAAGAAGCTGCCGCCAGTAGAGTACCGACGACAGCTTGCTGTATAGGTGTTTTTTCTATGTCCACTAAATGGGGTCTTGACCAAACACCGTTTAGGCTCTAACAGTCTTAATATAATAGGTAAATGCGGCTCTTAACTAAAGCTTCCTTATGAGCGACACACAGCACTCCACATGTGTCGTCTGCGGGAACATGTCCACCGGCTGCACCTCAACGATGCGGTAGCCACCGCCCGCCAATACTTGTAAATCGCGAGCCAGCGTCGACGGATTGCAGGACACATACACGATGCGCTCTGGATGCATGGCCAGCATCGTGTCGAGCAGCGCAGGGTCACAGCCCTTGCGCGGAGGGTCGACGACGATGACGTCTGGCGTGACACCCTGCTCCTTCCAGCGAGGAATAACGTCTTCTGCTGCGCCAACGGCGAATTCTGCATTTGTCACGCCGTTCAGCTCGGCATTGCGACGTGCGTCTGCGATCGCTTCCTCGACGATCTCGACGCCGAGTACCCGCTTCGCGCGCTGTGCCAGGAACAACGAGATTGTCCCGATGCCACAATAAGCATCAATGACGGTCTCTTCCCCTGTCAGGCCAGCATATTCAACAGCCTTTTCATACAGCACTTCCGTCTGCACCGGATTCACTTGGTAGAAGGAACGTGCCGATATTTTAAATGCAATGTCGCCAATATAATCCGTAATATATTCTGAACCCCACAATACGCGGGTCTTATCTCCCATAATAACGTTCGTGCGCTTCGTATTAATGCTCTGGCAGACGCTCTTCAACTGTGGCAAAGCCTCAGCAAGCTCCGCTGCGATCTTCTCCTGATGCGGCAGCTTGTCCCCGTTCGTCACGAAAGTGATCATCAACTCATTCGCGCGGAAGCCGACACGCATCATCACATGGCGTAGTAAGCCTGTATGCTGCTCCTCATTATACGGTTCAATGCCGTATTTCCGTACAACTTGCTTCACCGCACGCATCGCGTCGTCGTTCATTTCATGTTGGATCAGGCTCATATCCGTATCGATAATCCGATGACTCGCCTTCGCGAAGTAACCGCCGATTAACTCGCCTGTCCGCTCATTTTTGCCGATCGGCATTTGGCTCTTGTTCCGATAGCGCCATGGCTGCTCCATTCCGATCGTTGACCATACCTTGATTGGTTGCTCCTGCGCAGCATTTTCAGTTGCAGTTGCTTCACCATCCGCTTGCTGCTCCACTCGGAACTTCCCGATGCGCTCAAGTACGTCAACGACATGCTGCCGCTTCCATACCAGCTGCTCACTGTACGCCATATGCTGCAGTTGGCAGCCGCCGTACGCATTCGCAGGATGCTCCAGCTCCACGCGATGGGGGCTGTCTACAAGGCGCTCCAGCACCTTCGCATATCCGTACTGTTTCTTCACCTTCAGCACAAGCGCACGCACTTGCTCACCCGGCAATGCCCCTTGTACGAACAGCGTGAAGCCGTCTGCACGACCGACTCCCTCTCCATCATGCGTCAAGCCGATAATATCCAGTACAACCTCATCATTCTTCTGAACCGGAGCATTATGCACGCGTGCATGTGCCGCGCGTCCACTTACTGCTTCCTGTGAACGCGTCGCAGATGCAGACTGTCCTCCATTTCGACGTCCCGGCCGATTGCTTTGCTTGTTCCTTTCACCCTGATGCCCTCCTATTATGTGATAACGAATCCATCTATTTTTGAATGCCTTCGCATTGCTTGTCTACCCTCATGTTCATGCTCTCTCTTCTGTCGGAAGTTCACAGATGCAAATACACAATATTTTCTCAATGATCGAAAGCTGCTCGATAATATACAAATAACTACGTTCGACTCTGCATTCATACGCAGCCTCGAAAACGCCATCCTTATTGTTTCCAGCTGTTCCGCATGTTGAGTATGGCATCATCATACCATAATCGCCCCGCCAACAAGAAGACCTGGCGTCTTCACTAACCCTAGCTACCTTTTCCTAACGAAGAAGAGACCCGTATCCGTTCAAGCCGCATCTCAGCACTCCGCACTCAGCATTCAGCTATTAGCATTTAGTTTTCTGTTTTCTGTTTTCTGTTTTCTGTTTTCTGTTTTCTGTTTTCTGTTTTCTGTTTTCTGTTTTCTACATCCATTTATCGCTATTCCCCTCACCACGGCAACAACAATAAAACGGCTTGACCCGTGCCCTCTACGGCAGCAAGTCAAGCCAAACGTCCACCATCTGATCGTGGAACGATATCATTCTATTCTCCATTGCCATAACAGTTCGGTACATATGCACATCTACCCAGCTTACAAAGCCTCTGGATCATCTGCGAAAATGCTCAAATGAGAAGGCAACACCTTGAACGTCGCTGGCAATAGACCACCAAACTCTCCGTCCAGATTGAGCTGTACCGCATCCGGTGATGTAACCGTGACGCGATTCGTCTGCTTGTGAATGACGAGCGGATCATTAATATGCTCACCCCGAAGAGCCATACTAGCTACCCGAACGAACTCCACAAGATTGCAGCGCTTCAGCATAATGACATCGAACAAGCCATCATCAATTCTCGCCTCTGGAGCCAGCTTTTCAAATCCGCCTACTGAGTTCGTATTCGTAATCAAGAACAGCATGAATTCCTCGTGATATACGCCGTGGCCTTCAAGCTCAATACGCAGCTCCGTCGGGCGCAGACGAGTCATCTTCTCCAGACCCTTCATATAATACGCGAGCTGTCCGATAATCGTCTTCAGCTTGCTTGGCACCTCATACGTCAATTCCGTCAATGAACCGCCGCCTGCAATATTAATGAAGTACTTCTCGTTCGACTGCCCAAGGTCAATCACCCGAGTTGTCTGACGCGTAATAATCGAGCAGGCATCCTCCCAATTGCGAGGAATACCCAACGCCCGTGCGAAGTCATTCGTCGTCCCAAGCGGAATAATGCCAAGCGGAGGCCGTTCCGGCTTGTCCGCCATCCCATTAATAACCTCGTTGAGCGTACCATCGCCACCAGCTGCGATAATCATATCATAGCCGTTATCAATTGCTTCTGCCGCACTAGACGTTGCATCTCCTTCGCCTTCCGTCGCATGCGTCGTCGTCTCGATGCCGGCAGCATCCAGCATATGCAATATATCCGCCAGCCGCTTCCTGCCTTCCTCCCGGCCAGATGTCGGATTATAAATAAGTCTAGCTCTCTTTACCATGAATGTTTCACCCATTTACAATCTATTCACGTTCAACCGATTTCACAACCTTCTTCGCGAAGGCTCAGCCGCCAGCAACATATCATCCGGTTCTAATCATTTTGCTGCGAACAGCACAGCAACGTCTTATGAACCATACTACCATAGTCAGCTTCTTCATATCCACACCATGCCGTTCAGCCTCAATCGATCAACGCAACAGCACTGCTAAAAGGAATAAGAAAACACATCATATATCCTTTTTCTAATCATCATAGCACAACCACACGTCATATGTTCAACCGAAACAACAAGCCATCATAAGAAAGCCAAAATTAGTTATCCTGAGAACAATCCCAATCCAATCCAACATCAACCATCAACTACTGAGACCCATCAGGATTCATCATAGCCAATAAACGAACCGCTTCCTGCTGCAGCCATCTATTCAAGGCGGAGTGCGGCAGCAGAGCTTCGCCATCATACATGGCAGACACATCACCAAGCCGCTGCGGAATCACATGAGAAGTGAAATAACCTCGACTGAGGAACACAGGAACGACGGCAACACGACGTTCAACAATCTGTTCTCCGCACGAGCGGCCTCCACCATCATGACCATCGAAGACGTCCATACCGCCGAACGAGTCTAGAGGAACAGTCAATTGTTCCGCCCTGCCGCTCCAGACGATTTCATCTTGACCGAGCGTCAATACGCTCTGTAAACGGCGCACCGCCTCCGTAATATCTTCACAACAGAGCAAGGCATGTGAGGCTCCTGCACACGCGCCATGCAGCACAAGCTTCCGCTCCAGTCGCCGCAAGCTGGCATGCCAGCGCGAAGCAAATGGCTCGTATCGACTTCCATGCGCAACGAGCAGCACTGCATCCGAGTCTGGTCGCACCCCGAGTCCACGCAGGCGCTCCTCCACCATTTGAAGGAGAACATCCTTCTGACTGTCCACATCCGCAATCGAATAGCTTCGATCAGACTGTGCCGACAATCCCAAGTAAGAGCTACTTTCACTCCCATCTCCACTTTGCTCAACATGAGCAGAAGAGGAAGATACGACAGCGCGCCCGTTCTCTTCAATTCCTTCTCCTAGCATAGATGACGCACATGCTTGCAATGGAACAACATTCCCTCCGTCTAGCGGACGGCCATAATAGACGCGAGCTTGCACTCGGAATGGCTCCAAGTCTGTCTCACACAGCGGAGCAGGCTTAGCGCCCAGCGCATATGCTATCTCATCGGCATGCGTACTACCCGCAGACACGAACAAGGGGATGACCCCAATATGGTTCACCCCTTGTGCTTCCAATGTATTAATGCCGTATTGTATATCTTGTTCCGGTACACATTCCAAGTAAGAGGAGACGACAGCAACCCCTTCAGGCCAATCCGTCTGTGCGATGGCTTCCTCTACCAGTGTAACCCAGGATTCATCTCTTGAACCGTGGCTGATGATAAGCAGTCCCGGCTTCATCTGATTATTTACCTAAGCGTTCTAATGCCATTTTGTAACCATCATTGCCATAGTTCAAACAACGCTTCACACGCGAAATCGTGGCTGTACTTGCTCCGGTCTCCGCTTCAATCTGATTGTACGTACAGCCCTTGCCCAACATACGAGCAACCTCCAACCGCTGGGATAAGGATTGAATCTCATTTACCGTGCACAGATCATCAAAGAAAATATAACACTCTTCCAGTGATTTCAGCGTCATAACCGCCTCAAACAGCTGGTCGACTGACTTATCGTTCAATTTTTTCAATTGCAACCTTATCCACCCCTACATCAATGCTTGTTACCCTCATTGTACTTCCTTTGACCTACCTTTTCAAGCATTACAGTTGTCATGCGTTAGTGAATTACTGTAAAAAATAGAGCGCTTCCATAGAAGATTGGGCGTCCGTCTACGGGCGATCGTCCAATCGAGTTGTTCGCCTATCACATACAGTATATTATCCCATACCAATACAGAAAGCACTAGAGAATGTTAATTGGAGTACGTTAAGACTATGCAAACCTGCCATACTTATACAAAAAGGTCGTGATGAGATGAACAACCCTCGCCAATATGAGAGGGCTCCTTTACCGTCGCAGCTGATGAACGTCCCCAGTCTTCCTAAGCAAAAGGAAAACAAAGCGCAGATCCGCAGCTTCAGCCCTGAACCTGCACCCTTCTTGCCGTCATTCACTCCACCATCACCGTTAGAGACAACAACAGCCATCGTTCCATTCAGTCAAGCAGCCGAATCGCCAATTGCCACGATTGTTGAGGAGACCACTGCCAAGAAAAGCGGCTTCTCGATCGGTGACATCAAGCAAGTCATTGATCGCATGGGCGGAATTGAAGGCATCGTCGAGACGATGGGCAAGGTGCAGAAAGTAATGAACAGCGTATCTCAGATTGCTCCCGTCGCCAAGCTGCTCATGGGCACACTCCTTCCAGGCAAAAAGAAAGACGGAGAAGACGGTGACGAAGATGATCATTGGACGAAGAATCCGCGCAGGCGCCGCCGCAAGCGTACAACAGGCAAAGGGAAATCGCCGATTCCAAGTAAGCAGCGCCGTCGCACCTCCAAGACGCGTCGCCGGTAATTGCACACAGCAAAAGAGCCGACTCCTCCATAGAGAGAGCCGGCTCTGTGTGCTTCTATTTAAAAGAATAGATCGATGAACTTGAAAATAATCATCGCAAGTACCGCGCAAATCGGAATCGTAATGAACCAAGTCACTACAATTCGACCTGCTACGCCCCACTTCACCGCCGAGAAACGCTTGGCGGAGCCTACCCCCAAGATCGCGGAGGTAATAGCATGCGTAGTGCTAATAGGCAAATGCGTCAGCGTTGCCGACATAATAACCGAGGCTGCAGACAAGTCTGCGGCAAAGCCGTTAATCGGTTCGATTTTGAAAATTTTCGTTCCCATCGTTTTAATGATCTTCCAGCCGCCAATCGAAGTTCCCAGTGCCATTGCTGTTGCTGCAGCAATCTTAACCCACAGCTGTACTTCCATTTCGGTCTGCAGTTGTGCAGTGACGAGTGCGAATGTAATAATCCCCATTGCCTTCTGCGCGTCATTCGTACCATGTGTGAATGATTGCAGAGCAGCCGTAATAATTTGACAGGTTCGGAACCCTTTATTAACGGTATGTGGACTATGATTCCCAAATATCCATTTCAAGATAGTCATCACAACATAACCGACAGCGAAAGCAATAATTGGCGAAATAATAAGACCTAGAACGATGTTTTTAAATCCGCCCAAGTTCAAATAATCTGATCCGGCACCGATGAATACTGCCCCTGCCAATGCGCCAATAAGCGCATGCGAGGAAGATGACGGAATCCCGAACCACCAAGTAACCAAGTTCCAGATTATGGCCGAAATCAGCGTCGCCATGACGATTTCAAGACCATTCTCCAGCTTCGCCGGATCAGCAATACTGCCGCCTATCGTCTTGGCAACCCCTGTAAAGGTCAGCGCCCCGGCAAAGTTCATCACTGCGGCCATCAAAATGGCAACACGAGGCGGAAGCGCCCTCGTTGACACCGACGTGGCGATTGCATTCGCCGTATCGTGGAAGCCGTTAATAAAGTCAAAGGCAAGCGCCAAGAAAATAACGACGCCCACGATAATCATCGTAATATCCATATTCATTATCTATGTGATTGCACAGCACTAATTATCATCCGTCCGCGCAATCCCTACCTCCTTCGTACACTAGGGCTGGCTTATCTTATGTGTTACGACAGATATTAGGAATTTCGCATGACGATCGTTTCAAGCTGCTTCGCCACATCCTCACAGCTGTCGGTCGTCTGTTCAAGACGCTCGTATACGTCCTTGCGTTTGATCAATTCGATTGGATCCTTTACTTCTGCGAACAAGGCACGAACCCCACGGCGGTAAATGTCGTCTGCGGAATTTTCCAGCTCATTGACACGTATGTTATGCTCGCGGATAGCAAGCAGTTTTTTCTGTGACAACAGTTTAATTGCCTTCTGTATTTCATATGCACTGCGCTTGATAACATCGGCGAACAATACCACGATTTCATCACGTTCAATCATTTGGTACATGTCGAAACGCGAAGCGCTGGCCTCCATCCCATCAAGAACATCGTCGAGTGCAGTCGTAAGCGCCATAATGTCCTCGCGCTCAATCGGCGTAATGAATGTTTTATTAAGCTCTGTCAAGATCGTATGTACATAGACGTCACATTTGCTTTCCAAATCCTTCATTTCCTTCGTAAACGCCAAGACATCCGTCAAATCTTCTACGCCTTGTGCGAACGTTTCTGCCGCTAGAACGAGCGTATCCGCCATGTTTTGCAGCGTTTCGAAAAACACGTCCCTTTTCTTGAACATTCCCGAGATCTCCTTTGCAACAAAAATTGCATGTGATGTAATCTTCTAAACCTTACATATCTTATCATAGGATACGGTGGTTTTGTAAAGAAATCGTAAACCAAACGTGAGCAAATGTCGAAACTTTAGCCCTATTCATCGCCAGAAATTCTCTCTTATTCGACAATTTTCGCCGTTTTTCATAAAAAGTACGGCAAAATACCGTTCTCACGCCGTTTTTCGCTCACCATCCAATGTTTCCCACGTTGGAATGTTGGATATAGCATAGACATGGGCTAGCAATCATGCTGCGCCCACCATACGGTATAGTTTCCTCCTTTTTCTGCAAAGACATACATAAGTTCGGCATATGTTCGTATTCACCCCAAATCAAAAAAAGACGAAGCTGCTATGCCCTCCGGCTGCCACTTCGTCTCACATTCATAATTGGATTATCTCACTACCACAACATCATCAAGCTATATACTCCAGTTCGCCCATTCTTCCTGCCGCTTCTCCCACCGCTTCAACCATTGAAGCGTGCAGGTGAGCAGCTTCTCCCGATGCGTGCCATCCGAATACGTATGATCGGCTTGGAACACAATTTCCTTATCACATTGACCGTCGCTGCGCAGCCAGAACACCTTCTGGAACAGGAAGCTGTAATCCGCTGGTATGACATCATCACTTGTGCCGTGTACGAGCAGTACATCGCCATTGAACTTGCGTGCCTCTTGCAGCGGCTGATGAACACCCAACGCATTGAAGTAAGCAGGTGTGAAGGAATATCCTAGGTAATCGGCGGATCCTCTTGTCATTGCCGTATCGTACTGCTCTCGCCCAACTATCCGTACAATATCATTGAATGGGTAGGCTACAGGCGACCAGAGGACAAGCCGCTTAATGCGCTGATCGCGCACAGCGGTCAATATTGCAATCGCTCCACCCAAGCTGTGGCCGATCAGCGTTACCCGCTGCGGGTCGACATCACCGCAGCCGAGTGCATAATCGAGTACTGACTGCGTCTGACTTATCATGTCATCTAGACCTGTATGCCCGTAGTCGCCCGTGCTCTCGCCGCATCCGGCGAAGTCGAAGCGCACAACGATGTGCCCTTCCCCTGCCAGTTTGCGCGCTGCATTCACGAACAAGCGGTCAACGCCGATTCGATTGCCGACGAAGCCGTGGCAGATAATCGTTACAGGGGCGCGCCGCTTCACACCACGTTCAAATGGAGCTCGCTCCTCTGGATAATGAATCGTCGCCGCTAACCGTTCTTCTTGCCATCGAATATCAATATGTCGCTCCATCTTACACTCCCCTGCCTTCTGCATCACTCAGGTGCGTGCAGTGCACCCGGTATCATCTATATCATATAATTCCGATTAATATACTATGTTTTAAATTGAGTGTACTCCTCTATCCGATAGCTGTCAAGTGTGTATACAAGAAAAAACCGCAATACCGCTGTGCGGTATTACGGTTTATGTTAGTCATACAGTCCGTACGAACGCTGCAGCATCTGATGCGTTTCCAGCGCTCCCTCCGTCATCCCCGCCTGTAAATGCGAGGCAGCCTGATCATAATCGTCTGTGTCCACAGAGTCATCCGTCAAGGATGACTTGCCAGCTAAATGGGACTCTTCAACCGCGGACGCTTCGCTTGGTCCCCTCGAATGCTCCTGATTGAGATACAGCTGTGTTAGCCCTTGTTCTGAATCGCTCTTCCCTTTCATCCTTGTCACCCTCCTGCCGTATGTCATGATTGGCCTATACGACATTATTATGGTGTGTAAGGAGAATTTTATACGCCGTTAGAGGGACGTTCGGACAGTATGCCATGACAGAGCATCGTCGTGATCTGGTCAGACAATGTGCGTACGTTCATCCGCTCATCCAAATTGCCTGGCTGGAGGAAGAACTGCTTCATCGACACGAGATAACGCACGATCAAATGCGGGGATAGCTCTTTGCGAATCTCACCCCTCTGCTGCCCCCGGAAGATAGCCCCTTCAAACTCCGGGATGACGTGCTCCTCTTGATAGGCCATCATTTTTGCGAACAGATTTGGATAGTACTGCGTTAAATCGGTAACAAACGTTAAAGATATCCGATCAAAGGGCTGGTATTTTAGCAAAAGGTCGAATAGTTCATACATATCCTTCGCTTCTTCCATGACTCGCAGCAAAAATTGATGGCTCTCCTGCACCATCCGATCCGTAATAGCCTCAAGCAGCCCTTCCTTACTTTGAAAATATTTATATATCGTCATTTTCGCAACGGGAACCGCCTCCGCAATCTGCTCCATACTCGTCTCTTGGATGCCCCGTTCGAAAAACAACCGCTGTCCGGCATCCATAATTGCGATCGCTTTACTGTTCAACTGGCATAAGCTCCCCTTTCCGTGCGGACAAGGCTCTGCCGCCTATGCCGTCAAGAGAGAGACTGTATCTTACAGATCCCGCTTCGTCAGCACAAGCCAGCCGAAGAGCAGCCCGCCTACATATATCCCTATCGTAATGAATACACCCTCCCAAGGCAAGCTGCCAGCGTCGAATAAATCTTTGCCATTGAATACCGTGAACAAGCTGATGTCCGACATCCAGGCTAACGACTTCTCCATACCGGAGAGCAGATGAATTAGGAACGATAAGATGACGATTCCAATACTAAGCGACATTCCTGTTCGCTCGGAAGTGACGAAGACCGTCATCACATATCCGATTCCGGCAAATGCCAGCGCCGCCAGTAAGCCCGCGATAGAGTAGGTGAGCAGCAGCCCTGCATCCGCCACGGTACTGAACAGATGCCCGAACCATACCGTCACCCCATAACTGACCGCTGCAATCAAGAAGAAGGCAAGAAGATGCGCGCAGGCTTTACCAAGGAACAGCTGCCCGCGAGATACTGGCAGGGTGAACATGAAATCCACCGTTCCTCGATCTCGCTCCCTCGCCACCGTGGAAGCCGCCCACATCGCAGCGAATATGCCTAGCAGCATCATATAGAACACAAGCGGCTCGCCCGCCATCCAGCCCTCGAAGCTGCCGAACATCTCGACATGCATACCGAACCCTTCCAGCAAGGCAGGAGGGAACTGCTTCAAGGCGTCCAACAGCGATGTATTGCTCGTGTACATGTCACCAAGTCCAGCGAACATCATCTGGAACACAATAATGACGCCTGCCCACATGAAAAAGCTGCGACGATTCGTTCTCCATTCGTAACGAAATACCTGCCACATTACGCTTCTCCCCCTTCGCGCTCATCAGAACGCTCACGTGAATGCCCAGCTTGCTTTGACTGCTCTACTGCACCTTCCCGCGAATATCCAACCTGCATTAGCTGCTCTACTGCACCCTCCCGCGAACGTCCAGCCTGCGTTGGCTTCTCTACTGCATCCTCCCGCGAATGTCCAACCTGCGTTGGCTTCTCTACTGCACCCTCCCGCGAATGTCCAGCCTGTGTCGGCTTCTCAACTACACGCTCTTGCAAGGGCCCAGTTTGCGATGATTGCTCTCCTGTGCGTTCCCTCGATTGCCCAGCTTGCGTTGATTGCCCCGCTTGATCCTGCGAATGATTTCCCCCATTTCCGCTCGCATCGTACTCCGCCATGAACAGATCCTCCAAAGAAGGCTGCTCAATACGGATATCCCTTAGCTCGTGGGCAGCAATACGCTGCAGAGCAAGGTGCAAATCACCTTGCAGCACAAGACGATGCTCCATGCCATCGTATACTGCGTTAGGATCGATATTTCTCAATCGGTAAGCCTCTATGCAATCGCCCGGCTGCTTGAATTGAATATGTGCAATCCGGCGATCCTTGCCTGGAATTCCTTCTACATCACTTACTCGCAGCAGACGACCTTCTCGGATGAACGCGACACGGCTGCACAACTTCTCTACCTCACTTAGAATATGGGTGGAGAAGAAGATAGTCGCTCCCCGTTCATGCTGCTCCATTAATATCTGAAAAAAGGTGTGCTGCATCAACGGATCAAGCCCTGATGTCGGTTCATCCAGTACAATTAAATCCGGCTTATGCAGCAGACACTGTACAATGCCAAGCTTCTTGCGATTGCCAAGTGAGTACGACTTTATTCGCTTACTGACATCTAGCTTTAATTGTTCTGCCAATGCCAATGCAGTTGTATGTTGCAGCGACAGCCCATTCATTCGTGCAGCGAAGTCCAGTACTTCTTTGCCTGTTAGCTCCTCGTTATAATGCACTTCTGACGGTAAGTAACCGATTCTCCTGCGAACATCAGGCCGCTCCTTGTTCATTACTTCTCCGAACAATTCCACCGTCCCCGAGGTAGGTAGAATGAGCTGCATAATCGTACGAAGCGTTGTAGACTTTCCCGCCCCATTCGGTCCAATAAATCCGAAAATCTCACCCTGCTGTACTTCTAAATTGACTTCGTGGATACCGCGCTGTGATCCGTACCTTTTTGTGAGATTGCTCAACTTGATAGCGTTCATGCGGCACACTCCAATCTATACTATAGTTAAATTATGAGTATATCTTATTCCGCATATATTCAAACTCACAAGTCCGTTTTATACTCAATCAAGTATGAAAGTATACCATTCTCCACTCATTAGCTCTTTCCTGCTCATCATTTCGAATCAATGGAAAAATAGGCGATCGAGCTCAGATATCCGAGAATGCTCCCTGCAACTTCCCCCTTCGATAACAAAAAAAAAGAGGAGCATCGCCCCTCTGAAGTGCTCCCTGTCAAGTGGACAGTTTAAAAAACAAAAATGGTTAGTTTAGATACCTCAGCTCATATGAATAGAGCTGAGGTATCTTTATTATGAAGCTCGTCGGTACTCGTTAGGTGACAAGCCATCCAAACGCTCTGTGTAGCGGTGATTGTTGTAGTAGTGAATATATTTGCTAACATCGCTGAAGACATCTTCATAGGTATCAAACTTTGTTAGATAATAGCTTTCTGACTTGTAAGTACCCCAAAATCGTTCAATAGGTTGGTTGTCCAAACATCGGCTCACACGAGACATGCTTTTCCTAAATCCATATTTTTCATGGAGTCGGTTATACTCATGAGACGTGTACTGGAAGCCTCTGTCGCTCTGTAGAAGTGGGGATACGCCAGGATTCTTCGCGTAAGCCTTCTTTAGCGTGTCCATCACGAGTTTATTATTGTTAGAATGGCCTAATACCCATGAGACAATGGAATTATCATATACATCAATAATGGCACTCAAATAGGCCTTGCGCCCATTTCCATACTTCAGTTCTGTCACATCTGTACACCATTTTGAATTAGGGGAATTGGCATCAAAGTTACGGTTCATTACATTTTCAGCTACATGGATCTCCGAGGCCTTCACATAACTTGGTCGCTTTCTGCGAATAACCGCTTTGAGCCCGAGAGCACACATGATTCGGTAATAACGCTTTTTGTTGTATTTCTTTTTGAGCTTTCGGTTTAATTGCGTTCGCATTTGGCGATAGCCAAGTATCCCTTTTCGCTTGTCATAACGAAGCTTTACTTCCTTGGCCAACGCATGGACTTCAATCTCCGTAGCGGATGGCGTCCATTTTAACCACTTGTAATAGGCAGATCGAGCAACCCCAGCTAATGCACACAACTTCGTAATTGCGTAACCTTTTTCCTTGTGCAGTTCTTGAATCGCTTGATACAAGTCTACTTGCCGAACGAGGGTTAGCGTGTATTTCGTCGCTTGATCTCCGTCAACTTTTTTGCGAAGGCATTCTCCATTTCTAGGTACTCATTTCGCGCTTCTAGCTCTTTAATCCGCAGCTTCAGACGTTCATGCTCATCTAGTTCTTCTACAGGCTTTTTGCGACCGCGATTGTCCTGAAGAGCCTCCTCACGGCCAGCTTGATATTTCCGCACCCATGTGTACACTTGCTGATAAGATACACCGTACTTCTCGATCGCTTTCTGATAGTCCAAGCCATTAGCAATGGTATATTGTGCAATTTCAATGCGTTCATCGAAAGTTGTTTTACGCCCTTTGTTCATATGAGATAGTCCTTTTCCTTTATGTGTAGGTTTCAATTCTATCTCATTAGTATACTTGGTAATCCATTTCCCCAAAACACTTCTACTCGAAATATGATGTTTCTTTATCGCTTCTTCTATAGAGGAATGACCAGACAAAACATCATTAACCGCAGCTAGTTTCAATTCATTTGAGTATATTTTCCATGTTCTTGATTCCTGTAACCCATCCAAACCATTTTCTCTATATTTCCTTATCCATTCTTTAACTGTGTGATAGCTAACACCTAGCTGATTCGCTTCATAGTTTGGATTTGACTTGTGCTCAAGGCACCGCTGTACGACATGTAATTTTACTTCTAAAGATACTGGACTTCTTTTAGACATTAGAAAAACTCCCATCATTGTAGCAGTAGAAGTTTTGTTTTTCCTACTGTCTACTATGATGGGAGCATATCACTCTTCCTCGTCTATCTTGTCTGTACTTGTATTCGTTCTGACTTCGCACCGATGTCACTGCGGTATTGCATCCCACTGAATTGGATGCGTTGAACTGCCTCATATGCCTTCGCTTTGGCTGCTGCCACATTGTCGCCTATGCCGACAACTCCTAGCACTCGGCCTCCTGCTGTCCGCCACGTTCCATCCTCATCACGCACCGTGCCCGCATGGAATAAGAGAGCTGATTCCGCTGCCTGCTCCAACCCCGTAATGACGTCTCCTCTGCGAACATCTCCAGGGTAGCCTTCTGCTGCTACAATGACACACATCGCAGCATGATCATGCCATTCAAGCTCAATCTCCTGTAGACTGCCTTCAGCGACTGCCCACAGGACTTCGAACAGGTCTGACTTCAACCGTGGGAGTACAGACTGCGTCTCTGGATCGCCGAAGCGTGCATTGAACTCAATGACCTTCGGTTCCCCATCCGGCGTGATCATAAGTCCAGCGAACAGCAAACCATGGAAGGAGCGGCCCTCGGCAACCATCGCCCTGGCAGCCGGTTCAATGATCGTCCGGCGCGCCTTCTCTAGAATGGACGGTGAGAATTGCGGCAAAGGGCTATATGTCCCCATACCACCTGTATTCGGTCCGCGATCGCTATCGAAGATTGGCTTGTGATCCTGCGCTGGTTCACATACGCGCACCGTTTCTCCATCTACGAAGGCCAGAATGGACATTTCCTCACCTAGCATAAATTCTTCAATGACAACCTTGCTGCCAGATGAGCCGAACTTTCCAACTACCATCACCTCATGCAATACTTCAATTGCCTCTTCATGCGTATGAGCAATAACTACACCCTTGCCCGCCGCCAGACCATCGGCCTTAATGACGACCGGGAGCATATGTTGATGGACGTACGCCGAAGCCTCATTGAAATTATCGAACGCAGCGTAGGCAGCGGTCGGAATTTTATATTTGTGAAGCAGATGCTTCATGAACACCTTGCTTCCCTCAATCTCAGCTGCCTTACGATCAGGGCCAAATACGCGCAGTCCTTGTGCTTTCAGTACGTCAACAATTCCGCCTGCCAGTGGATCATCAGGTCCTACGACAACAAGGTCAACTTCCTGTTCAACTGCGTATCGGGCAATGCCTTCATAATCGTGGACTGGTAGCGGCACACATTCGGCGAGGTTCGCAATCCCTGCATTGCCTGGCGCACACAGCACCTGCCCAACTTGCGGGCTATTGCGAAGCGCCCATACCAGTGCATGCTCGCGTCCGCCGCTGCCGACGACCAATACCTTCTTCCCTACGTGCTCCATATTCATGAACGCCTCCTTAGTGCTTAAAGTGACGTACGCCAGTCATCACCATGGCAATACCATGCTTATTTGCCACTTCAATGGATTCGCTGTCTCGAACTGAGCCTCCTGGCTGAATCACTGCCGTAATTCCAGCTTCTGCTGCCAAGGCCAGCGTATCGCCCATTGGGAAGAACGCATCGGATGCAAGTACAGCGCCGCGCGCCTTCTCACCGGCTTGTTCGATTGCGATGCGAGCTGCACCTACCCGGTTCATCTGTCCGGCACCTACACCAACCGTCATTCCATCCTTCACAAGGACAATCGCATTCGACTTCACATGCTTCACGACATTCCATCCGAACAACAGCTGTTCCATCTCCTCAGAGGATGGTTCACGTTCTGTTGCGACCTGTACACTGTCTGCTTTCAAGGAATGTAAATCAAGATCCTGCACAAGCACGCCACCATCCACTGTCGTCAGCTGCCGTGATGATACCCGCTCGTCTGGGGATGGAATTGTCCCTGTTTTCATCAGACGGATATTCTTCTTCTGTGCAAGCACCTCAAGCGCTTCTTCTGTAAAACTAGGAGCGATGACTATTTCTAAAAATATTTCATGCAGTAAACGGGCTGTATCGCCATCGATTTCTCGGTTAGAGGCAACGATTCCGCCGAATATCGACGTTGGATCAGACTCATATGCCTTCTCATAAGCTTCCAGAACCGTAGCACCGATCCCTACGCCGCATGGATTCATATGCTTCACTGCAGCCACCGCAGGTGTACGGAACTCACTAACGATCGCAAGCGCCGCATTGGCATCGTTAATATTGTTGTAGGACAACTCCTTGCCATGCAATTGCTCAGCTGTTGTAATACTGCCTGCGCCCGCCAATGGTCGGCGATAGAAGGCCGCATCCTGATGCGGATTCTCCCCGTAGCGAAGCGGCTGTGCCAGTTCATACGTCACACTCAATCGTTCCGGCCATTGCTCACCAACCTGCTCAGTCAAATATTCCGCAATGATGGAATCATAAGCTGCCGTATGACGGAACACCTTCGCCGCAAGACGACGGCGTGTTTCGATTGTCGTATCTCCACTGGCGCGAACTTCTGCGAGAACAGTGTCATAGTCCGCTGCATCGACGACAACAGTGACATCTGCATGATTTTTGGCAGCAGAGCGCAGCATTGTCGGGCCACCGATATCTATATTCTCAATCGCGTCCTCATAGGACACGCCTTGCTTTGCGATCGTCTGCTGGAATGGATAGAGATTCACAACGACAAGATCAATCGTAGACAAACCAAGTTCATCCAGCTGCTCCATATGAGCCGCATTGCCGCGCATCGCCAACAGCCCGCTATGAACGGCGGGATGCAGCGTCTTGACCCGACCATCTAAAATTTCCGGGAACCCTGTCACATCCGATATCCCTGTAACCGGCACTTGCTCTTGCTCCAGCAAAGCTTTCGTTCCACCCGTGGAAATAATCTGCACACCCGCTTCCGTCAAGCTGCGCGCAAATGCAACTACGCCTGTCTTATCGGATACACTGATCAATGCTCTTTGAATCGCCATGTTGTCCTCTCCCCTGCTAAACTTTGGCATTTTAATTAAACATCATTGTAATGCGTTACCGTATGGAAGTCTATATCATGGCTCCCTGTTAAAAACGAACCTTATCTACTCGGCAAAAGCTACTACACAAATATCTCAAATATCGATCAGGAATCTATCGTCACAGTCTCGATCTCGCCAAGTACTTTCTCAAAATAGCGACAGAAATATGTCCCTGTCCAGTGGAAAAACTGATAAAATGTCTTTCAAATAGTGGACACAATATTGCAAGGAAGACACCTACCCCTAAACCTTAACGGGCCCAATATATAGTTAAAAAATAACTATAACCTCTACATATAGACACATCTTCATCTGCAGCGATATATCCCCCTGTGTCCACATTTGCGTGGACATTTTCTACATTTGTCCTCGAAGGAGATACAAATATGTTGTGCAGGCATTCTTGTATGATCATCGATATCCTCAAAAAAATTAGCTGGTTGCAAGAAGCTCCGCAGAGAGGAGATTCTGCACCACTTGTGGATACAGTTCGTGCTCAGCTTGCTGGATACGCGCTGACAAAGTGTCCTCCGTATCATTAGGTAGGATAGCAACAACCTGCTGGGCCAATATTGGCCCTGTATCCATTCCTTCATCAACAAGATGTACCGTCACTCCCGTCACCTTCACGCCGTAATCCAATGCTTGGCGTACCGCGTGCATGCCCGGAAATGCTGGCAGAAGCGATGGATGGATGTTGACCATGCGTCCTTCATAAGCTCGCAGCAATACGGGGGTTACAAGGCGCATATACCCTGCCAGTACAACCCAGTCAATGCGTTGCTTGTGCAGCAAGCGGAGAACGTCCTGCTCATAATCCTCACGAGAAGTATATTTCTTCGGTTCGAATATAGCGGTCTGCACGCCGGCTTGCTTCGCACGCTCAATGACGCGTGCTTGAGGCTTGTCGCATACGAGCAGGGCGATGTCGGCCTTCAGACACTGCCCGTAAGCAGCCGCATCGACAATCGCTTGAAAGTTCGAGCCTGATCCAGAAGCAAACACGGCAATGCGTGGGAGATGCTGCTCTTTAGGCTGCTCTTTAGGCTCCGTTTTGGCACTAACTTCAACTCTAGCTTCTACGCTCCTGAGCGAGTTTGCATTTATGCTCGGTTGTGCATCAGCACATGTACTTCCATGAATCTTGCCCAGATCATCAGATGGCATCTCCTTTGTACGCAGCATACCATCACACATACCCTTGTTCGTACCTTTGTTCATAGCTTCATGCATTCCTTCAGGCTTACCTTCATACATACTTTTGTGCATACTTTCTAGTACATCCTCGTTCCATTCCGATTGCCGCATTACAAGCCTACCCCCGGGATGTGAACTTGACGGCTTCCTTCCGTAACTCTTCCAATGCGATATACAGCCTCGCCGCTTTGTTCTAGACTGCGGATTGCTGTATTCGCTTCCTCTTCCCCAACAACGATCACCATGCCGATTCCCATATTGAACGTTGTGAACAATTCAGAAGCGGTAAGCTTGCCAATTTCCTTGCACCAAGTGAACACAGGATGAATCGGCCATGCCCCATACTCAATCTCAACAGATGTGCCTTCAGGAAGCACACGCGGAATATTTTCTAAGAATCCCCCACCTGTAATATGAGCCGCACCCTTCACATTCACTTGCTTCATCAGCTCAAGCATGGAGCGCACATAAATGCGTGTCGGCGTAAGTAGTACCTCTCCAAGTGTACTGCTGCCATCAGGTGCTACATCCGTCAAACTCAGTCCGCCTTGTTCAAGCAACAACTTGCGGACGAGTGAGAAGCCATTGCTGTGGAGTCCACTCGATGCAAGACCTAGCACAACATCGCCAGGGCGAATCGATTCACCGGTAATGATTCGGCTCTTATCTACGACACCTACGCTGAAGCCAGCAATATCGTACTCATCTGGCGCATACATACCTGGCATTTCAGCCGTTTCACCACCGATTAGAGCGCAGCCCGACTGCGTGCAGCCTTCCGCAATACCGCTCACAACCGCTTCAATTTGCCCTGGAACGACCTTCCCGCAGGCCAAGTAATCAAGGAAAAATAACGGTTCTGCACCTTGAACGACAATATCATTCACACACATCGCCACAGCATCAATGCCGATCGTGTCATGCTTATCAAGCGCGAACGCCAGCTTCAGCTTCGTTCCCACTCCGTCCGTACCTGATACAAGAACCGGTTCTTTGTAGCGCTGAATATCCAGTTGGAACAAAGCTCCGAATCCACCCAAATCGGTTAGCACTCCTGGCGTAAATGTGCGGCGCACATGCTTCTTCATTCGTTCGACCGCTTCATTCCCTGCCGCAATATCGACACCCGCTTGTTTGTAGGCTTCTGACATGATCGTGCGTCTCCTCTCTCCCTGTAAGCAGGACAGGAATGCATCCTGCATTCCCGTCCGTCATCGTTAATGTGAAATGAATGAAATCTTGAAATCTCGAATTATTCAAAATGTATATGTTACGAATCTTGGCCCAACATGCGACATCCCACAGCCCGAGCGATCACTTAGCAATCATTTAGAAATCACTTAGAAATCACTTGGCAATCATTTAGATATCACTTTACAATCGCTAGAAATCACTTGGCAGCCTCTCGCACTTAACAGCCGCAGCCTGAGCGTTCATTGCCCGTCCCCGCTGCTGCAGGGTCTGTATATAGATTCGTTGGATAGTCCTTATCGAAGCAGGCTAAGCACAGCCCTCCGTTGGATTCATTCGCAAAAGCCCCTCCAATTGCACCAATCATGCCGTCTTGGCTCAGAAAAGCAAGAGAGTCCGCCCCCACCAGTTCACACATCTCTTCCACCGTATGCGATGAAGCGATCAAATCCTCGCTGTTCGGCGTATCGATACCGTAGAAGCACGGATGCTTGAACGGTGGTGAAGCAATGCGCAGATGCACCTCCAGTGCCCCCGCTTCGCGCAGCATGCGTACAATTCGACGTGATGTCGTGCCCCGCACGACCGAATCGTCGATTAGAACGACTCGTTTGCCCTCTACGACGCTGCGCACCGCACTCAGCTTCATCTTCACACCCTGCTCGCGCAATGCTTGGCTCGGCTGAATGAACGTCCGGCCCGTATATTTACTCTTAATCAAGCCCATCTCATAGGGAATTCCCGTCAGCTCTGCGTATCCAATAGCAGCCGATATACTAGAATCCGGTACACCACTTACGATATCTGCTTCTACGAACGATTCCCTCGCAAGCTGCATGCCCATTTGTTTGCGTGCAGTATGCAAATTGACATCGTGCAACTGGCTATCCGGCCTTGAGAAATAAATGAACTCCATCGCGCATAATGCGCGCCGTTGAAGCGGTGCGAACCGTTCCGAACGATGACCGAGCGCATCAACGATAAGCAATTCCCCCGGCTCCAAGGAACGAACTAATTCCGCACCAACCGCTTCAAGTGCACACGTCTCCGAGGCAAATACATAACTGTCGCCTAGCCTGCCAAGCACAAGCGGCCGGAGGCCATTCGGATCCGATGCGGCAAGCAGCTTGTCGTTCGTCATAATGAGGAAGGCGAAGCCTCCAACCAGCTCACGAAGCGCCTCCTTGGCCGCACGAACGACGTCGTGCTCCGAGCGAGCGATAAGATGCGCAATCACCTCGGTATCACTCGTCGTCTGGAAAATAGAGCCCTTCTTCTCCAACTCGCGGCGAATTGCAGGAGCGTTGACGATATTCCCGTTCGTCGCAACTGCAAGATCCCCATCGCGCGTCTTGAAGACGAGTGGCTGCGCATTTGCCAGGCGGCTGTCGCCGGACGTTGAATAACGTACATGACCGATCGCCCGATCACCACGCATATCCTGCAATCGCTCGGCATCGAATACTTCCTTCACAAGCCCCATTGCGCGGTGATAGTGGAAGGATTGACCGTCGGACGTACACATGCCTGCACTTTCCTCGCCACGATGTTGCAGCGTGTGCAATCCGTAATACACCATCGTAGCCGCCTCTTCATAACCAAACACACCGAATACCCCGCACTCTTCCTTCAAGCGGTCAAATGGACCATCCTTGCCGCTGCCCTCATTGTAGTAAGCCCCTGTTACTTCATGAGACATGGAATCGCATCCTTCCAAACCTGTTCTGCTTGTTTCCAAGGCATATCCAAAGCATCCGTTCCATCTACCCGAACGTGGATCTGTTCACCTCCGACCGTACCGATGCCCTCTACTGGAACTCCTGCTTCCGCGCAGCGAGCCTTTACTTCTTCCAATTGCTCCGCACGTACCGACAGCAGGATGCGGGATTGGCTCTCGCTGAACAGTGCGATATCTGTACGCAGACCTTCTGCGTTTAGATCAAGCGTCGCACCGATATGACCGCTGATGCAGCTCTCCGCAAGCGCAGCCGCGAGACCTCCGTCCGATACATCATGTGCAGACTGCACAAGTCCTGCTTGAATCAGGCTCAAAACGGTCTTCAGCAAGCTAGATTCTGCATCCAAATCGAGCTGCGGAGGACGACCTTCTACCGAGCCGTGTACAATGGCTTGGAATTCACTTCCGCCAAGCTCTGCCTTCGTGCGGCCCAGAAGCAGAACTGCATCTCCCGCCTGCTTGAAGGCTTGTGTCGTAATGTGCTGCGTATCATGAACGAGACCGACCATGCCAACGACTGGCGTTGGATAGATGGCTCCCTTTTCATTTTCGTTATACAAGCTTACATTCCCACCAATAACCGGCGTATTCATCACACGGCATGCTTCAGCCATGCCATCAACAGCCTGCTCCATCTGCCAGAAGTTCTCCGGCTTCTCCGGATTGCCGAAGTTCAAGTTATCCGTAATTGCCAGCGGCTCAGCACCGGAGCATACAATATTGCGCGCTGCCTCACAGACCGCAATGCGGCCACCCATAAATGGATCAAGCATCACATAGCGGCCATTAGCAATCCGTCGTCATCGCGAGCGCTTTGTTCGTCCCACGCACAAGCACAACTGCCGCATCCGAGCCTGGTGCCACTGCTGTGCTCGTGCGAACCATCGTGTCATACTGGCGATATACCCATTCCTTACTTGCCACAGATGGCGAGCCAAGCACCTTCAATAGCGCTCCGTTCAGTGCTTCAACCCCGCTTACTTCTGGGTAAGACGTTGCGTCCACGGAAGCGTTAGCCTCATAATAAGCGGGTACTGCAGAAGGCTTATTATAAATCGGACATTCATCCACAAGTCCGTTAACCGGCATATCGCCAACAACCTCACCGCCATACAGCAGGCGCAGGCGCCCATCATCTGTAACGCGCCCAACCTTGCTGCAGATGACGCCCCAACGTTCGAATATTTCCATCGCAATTGGCTCGTTATGCTCTTCAATAACGAACAGCATGCGCTCCTGTGATTCGGACAGCATCATTTCATAAGGTGTCATGCCAAATTCACGCTGCGGCACCTCGTTCAAATCGAGCTCAAGCCCATTGCCTGCCTTGCTCGCCATCTCTGCGCTCGAACAAGTTAGACCAGCCGCGCCCATATCCTGAATCCCGATCACAATGCCGGAAGCGATCAGTTCCAAGCATGACTCCATAACCAGCTTCTCCATGAACGGGTCGCCAACCTGTACCGCCGGACGCTTCGCTTCCGATTGCTCAGTCAGCTCCTCCGAAGCGAATGTCGCACCATGAATACCATCGCGTCCTGTCGGCGGCCCAACATAATACACAGGATTGCCAATGCCGCTCGCCACGCCCTTCTGGATATCTTTGTGGTCGATCAGCCCCACACACATTGCGTTAACGAGTGGATTGCCTGCATAGCTATCATCGAAGACGACCTCGCCGCCTACCGTCGGAATGCCGATGCAGTTGCCATAGCCAGCGATGCCTGATACAACATGCTCGAATAAATACTTCACCCGCTCATCCTGCAAGCTGCCAAAGCGCAGCGAATTCAGCAAAGCAACCGGACGCGCGCCCATCGAGAAAATATCGCGAATAATGCCGCCTACTCCCGTAGCCGCACCTTGAAATGGTTCGATGGCAGAGGGATGATTATGGCTCTCGATTTTGAATACAACCGCTTGTTCGTCCCCAATATCGACAATGCCCGCTCCTTCGCCCGGACCAACCAGCACACGATCACCTGTAGTTGGGAATCTCTTAAGCAGCGGCTTTGAGTTTTTATAAGCACAATGCTCAGACCACATGACACTGAATACACCGATTTCAGTATAATTCGGCTTCCGTCCGAGCAGCTCACATATGCGTGCATACTCATCTTCCGTTACGCCCATTGTCCGATACAGCTTCTGCTCCTCAATCTGTTCAGCAGTCGGTTCCTGCTTCATATGGCGAAGCCCTTCAGCAAGGGATAGTTCCTTCTGCTTCGCGCTGCGTGCCGCCGCCTGTTCTTGTTCCATCGTATTAGTGAGCGTTGACTGCATGTTGTTCCCTCCAAGCTTGTAAAATGGATGTAAACAAGCGAACGCCATCCGCTGAGCCCAGCAGTTCGCTAACCGCACGCTCAGGATGAGGCATCATGCCAAGCACGTTGCCAGCTTCGTTACAAATACCAGCTATATGTTCAAGTGAACCGTTCGGGTTCTGCTCATACGTAAATACAATTTGATTGCCTTGCTTCAGCTTCGCCAGCGTTGCCTCGTCGCAATAATAGCTGCCCTCGCCATGCGCGATTGGGATGTTCAGAATGTCTCCCTCGACATAATCCCCTGTGAACGGCAAATCTGCACGAGTTACTCGAATTGGAGCAGCGTGACACCGGAACTTCAGCCCTTCGTTTCTCCGCAGTGTCCCTGGAAGCAAGCCCGCTTCCGTCAGAATTTGAAATCCATTGCATATCCCAAGCACATAAGTGCCTGCCTCAGCAGCCTTAGCGACCGCCTTCATAACAGGAGCGAATCTGGCAATCGCTCCACTGCGCAAATAATCACCATACGAGAAGCCACCTGGAATGACGATAAGGTCATATCCGGTTACATCCTGCTCCGTATGCCATACCCGCTCCACTTCGACATTCAGCGTATCTTGTATGGCATGGACACAATCTAGGTCACAATTCGATCCGGGAAATACGAGCACCGCTGCCTTCATCGCCTATTCCTCCAACTCGTACCGATAGTCTTCAACGACTGGATTCGCCAGCAGCTTCTCGCACATTTGCTCCACCTGTACCGACGCCTGCTCGCGATCTTCCGTGTTGATATTGAACTCCATATATTTGCCGATGCGCACGTGCTCCACACCGCTGTATCCCATCGTGTGTACCGCCTGCTCCACTGCAGCCCCTTGCGGATCCAATACGCCTGCCTTAGTCGTTACGAAAACCTTCACCTTCATCCCTTTTTCCTCCCCATCAGTCCATACTGTCATGAAATTTGAACAAGTCTACAAAACTGTAATGAATACGATTCATAAAACAAAGACCAAACCAGTCAACGTTTGACGATCCTCCTTAAACTAGAGCATTCAACAAACTAGAACATTCAACAAAACGTTAAAACATTTATAAAACGAAAGATCATTCAGGCCATGCTTGCTCTGTAATGCGCTCATACAGCTCGATATAGCGGCGGCGCGTTGCTTCTACTACCTGCTCCGGCAGCACTGGCGGCGTCCCACATTTATCCCAACCGCTTGCAGCCAAGTAGCGTCTTACTGGTTCCTTATCCAAGCTATCGATATCCTGATCCAGCACATACTGATCGACCGACCAGAAACGTGATGAATCCGGGGTGAATAACTCATCAATGAGTACAAGTTCTCCGTCAATAGTTCCAAATTCAAATTTGCAATCGGCGAGCAAAATGCCCTTGGATGCGCATATTTCAGCCGCATACATATACAGCTCGATGCTGACCTGGCGCAGCTGCTGTGCAAGATCTGCTCCCAGATCCTCGCACATAACCGCGAATGGCACATCTTCATCATGTCCCTCATCATGCTTGCGGGACGGTGTAAAAATCGGCTCCGGCAGCTTCTCATTCATGCGGAGTCCAGCAGGAAGCCCAATTCCGTTGACGGATTGGTTGGCCAAATACTGCCTCCAACCGCCGCCGGTAATATAGCCTCTTACGACGCATTCAAAGTCAATGCGCTTTGCTCGGCGAGCAATTGTCATTCGATCTTGTAGGGAACTTAATATTGCGGATAAATCCTGGGGTTCGAGATGTTCATCTCGGCGATTCAAGCTTTCTGTATTTCGCTTAACTTGATGCAAAGCCGTGTCATGCCGTTGTATTTCTGGATGTGATTCTGGATGTGTATTCTGGTGTTGGTCTTGGTGTGAATTCTCGCTGTCCTGGTGTGAATCATGACAACAATGCATATCATCAGCTGAATGGATGCTGCTATGGTATTGCTCCAAGCGCTTCTCCTGAGTCTGCTTCAGAAGCTCTGCATCGAATGGAACCACATGATTCGCGATGACATGCTTCGTCTGCTCGAACCAGAATTGGCTCAGCTTGTTCAATACCTCTCCTTTGCCGGGAACCTCCGGCTTCAGTACAGCGTCGAATGCAGAGATTCGATCCGATACGACAATTAGTAAATGGTCTGGGTCCAGTTCATACAGCTCGCGCACTTTCCCACGATGGAGAAGCGGCAGCGGAACGATGTCAGTCTCAGTCGCAAATTGAGTGTTTGTAGACATCTCCTGTGCTCCTTTCGGCATTACGCCCATTTAGTCAAAAGCGCGTGTTCAAATCAACCCGCCACTTCACAAGCGGATAGAATCAAACAACCTTTAAAAGGAACCCTCCCATATATCGCACCCGCTGCAGCAGTCTCTTCCGATCGTGGTTGGAGGGAAGGAAGAGACCGCCTGCATTCGGCTGTCAGGGTGACAGCCTACGGGAGCTGCCTACACGTCATCTTAGGGGGACGCGTAGGAATCAAGCTCATCATTCAATTGTGTACTAGATAATGTTAGTCTCGCTATGGACGCAAGTGCCGGCTGCCAGTCGTACAGGTCACGACTGATAGTTCAAGGTAGCTTGCAAGTTTGCTACTCACCACACTGCAATTTCGCTCTAACCAGCAACCTTGCTGCTAACCGCTACTATCTGCTTCTTCCTGCCCCAAGCCTTAATCAAGCAAGCCCACTTGGCGGAAGATCGTATCTACATTTTTCAAATGCCATGCAGGATTGAACGCATCCGCGATCTCTTCCGCACTAAGAACAGCCGTAATCTCCGGTGTGCTCTCAATAATGTCGCGGAAGCTGCGCTGCTCTTCCCATGCCTGCATCGCACGAGGCTGTACCGTATCATAAGCCTGTTCACGCGCCCAGCCCTTGTCTATCAGCTTCGTCATGACGCGGCCGGAGAACGGAACATCGAAGGTGCGCTGCATGTTGCGCTTCATGTTCTCTGGGAACACCGTCAAGTTCTTCACAATGTTCATGAAGCGGTTCAGCATGTAGTTCAACAGCATCGTCGCATCCGGCAGGATGATACGTTCTACCGAGCTGTGCGAAATATCGCGCTCATGCCAGAGCGGCACATCCTCATAAGCGGTCAGCATGTATCCGCGCATTACGCGGGACAAGCCGGAAATATTCTCGCAACCGATCGGGTTGCGCTTGTGCGGCATTGCCGAAGAACCCTTCTGGCCCTTCGCAAATGCTTCTTCCACTTCGCGGAACTCACTCTTCTGCAAAGCACGAATCTCAGTAGCGAACTTATCAAGCGATGTCGCGATAAGTGCAAGCGATGCCATGTACTCCGCATGACGGTCACGCTGCAGTGTCTGCGTCGAAATCGGCGCTGGCTTCGTACCAAGCTTCGCACATACGAACTTCTCTACAGATGGGTCAATATTCGCATATGTCCCAACTGCACCGGACATTTTGCCGAACTCGACGCCTTCCGCTGCGCGGCGGAAACGCTCTAAGTTACGGAGCATTTCTGCATACCATAGTGCCATTTTCAGTCCGAATGTTGTCGGTTCTGCATGTACACCGTGCGTACGACCCATCATTGGCGTATCTTTATATTCAAGTGCTTTATTTTTCAAAATCTCGATGAAATTCAGCAAGTCGCGATCTATAATCTCATTCGCCTGCTTCATCAAATAGCCAAGCGCCGTATCCACGACGTCCGTTGATGTCAAGCCGTAGTGAACCCATTTCCGCTCTTCGCCCAGCGTCTCAGATACTGCGCGAGTGAAGGCGATCACGTCGTGGCGCGTTTCTGCCTCAATCTCATAGATCCGTTCGATATCGAAGCTTGCATGCTCGCGGAGCTTCTTCACGTCTTCATGCGGGATGACGCCAAGATCAGCCCATGCTTCACACGCACACAACTCCACTTCAAGCCAAGCCTTAAATTTATTCTCTTCCGTCCAAATCGCCCGCATCTCCGGGCGCGAATACCGTTCAATCATCGTTTGCATTCCTCCACAAGTCCGTTAAATTCATCCATTCGAGCGCAGTAGCGATGTCCGGCCCTAGTATGTTAATATGCCCCATCTTGCGCTTCGCCTTCGCTTCCGACTTGCCGTACCAGTGCAGCTTCGGCGTCACGCCAAGGCGGCTGGCTGCCGGATCGTCGACACGGAACCATTGTATCATGTCCAAAGCGTCTTCGCCGAGCAAGTTCACCATAACAACAGGGGTATGAAGCTCCGTACTGCCAAGCGGCAAGTTGCATATCGCCCGAAGATGCTGCTCGAACTGCGAGGTGCGGCAGGCATCCATTGTGTAGTGTCCCGAATTGTGCGGGCGTGGTGCAAGCTCGTTCACAAGCAGGCGGCCGTCAGCGGTCAGAAACATCTCAACAGCAATGAGGCCAACGACGTCGAGCGCTTCGGCAATACGGCGCGCAAGCCGCTCTGCTTCGTCCTGGATGTGCTGCGTAATGCGTGCAGGCACAATGGACATGTGCAGAATGTGATGCCGATGAATGTTTTCCGCTACCGGGAAGACGGCAGTCTCTCCGCGAGGGCTACGCGCCGCAATGACAGACAGCTCCAGCTCGAATGGAATGAACTCCTCCAGCACGAGCTCCGAAGTGAGAGCGGCGAGCGCCTCATAAGCCCCTTCCGCTTCGTCTGGGTGGCGAATGATACGCTGGCCCTTGCCATCGTATCCGCCGATTGCCGTCTTCAGCACACCTGCCCCGCCGAACGCTTCCAGCCTCTGTTGAATCTCAGCAGCGGAAGCTACAGCTGCGTATGGCGCCACCGGTACGTTCGCGGCGGTGAGAGCTTCCTTCTCCCGCAAGCGATGCTGCGTAATGCGCAGCAGATGGCTGCCCTGCGGCGCGTATGCTTCCCGCTCCAATCGCTCCACCACTTCAGCCGATACATTCTCGAACTCGTATGTGACAACATCCGCGCGCTGGCCTAACTCGTGTGCAGCGTCAGCATCGTCATACGCAGCTGTAATCATCTCGGCTGCAGCACCGCATGGCGCGTCCTGCGCTGGATCGAGCGCTGTGAAGCGATAGCCCATGCGCACGCCTTCAA
>NZ_JMDX01000011.1:0-49180 GCF_000935845.1 Paenibacillus sp. E194 | reverse complement strand
TATTGCAGGTATCTATACGAAAGAAGAAGCATTGGATCTATGTTTACAAGCTGCAGAAATACTGCAAAGAGTTTATTCGAGTTTTGATGAAATGGGGCAAAGCTACTTGCTTGGATATAGTTTTTGGTCTAAAGAGGACTTGAATGGAAAAACGAATGATGCAAGAGAACGAAAAGATATTCATGAAATGTTATTAAAATTAGAAAACGGCCCATATAGCTTAGACTTTCATCTTCCATTGAAAAAAGACTGGTAATTATCGTGTTTACAAGCACGTTGGACAATACCATCAGACCTTTGGATTTTGTACGCGAGTACATTGTTAAGTCGATGGTTAAATAAATGACTAAATCATAGGGAAATAATTATTCTGCGCAAAAACAGCCAGCGATTTCTTCGCTTTAAGTTGTATGAAAAGCCCCTACTTGTATTTATCTATGCGTAATGTTAATCTGAACAATAGAGATGCAAACAAAGGAGCATTAAACCTTATCATGTTGATTACTCTGTAAAGATTAACAATTCGAAAAGATGCCTGTAATAGTGCTACACTATGTTATTTGGCATGCTTTTCTTTAATCTTACAGGGTATGCAGGGAAAGGTATATCATAAACCCATTCTGCGGATACCTGATGGTATCCGCTTTTATTTTCGCGGGAAACCGCATCTCTATTGATTCTTACCTGCTTATCCTCCTAATAACGAATGGAGGAACTATATTATGAGATCGAAGTTAGTCTTGATTGAGGGGTTGCCAGGATCCGGGAAAACAACAACTGCTGAACTAGTTCATGAAATTCTTACGGAAATGAACATTAAATCTCAGCTGTTTTTAGAAGGAGATCTAGATCATCCTGCTGATTATGACGGAGTCGCCTTTTTTAAGGAAAATGAATTCGATGAATTATTGAGTACCCATGAAAAGTTCAAAGATTTGTTGAGTAATCGTATGATTAAAGATGGTAACAATTACTTCCTAGAATATCGGAAAGTAAAAAACGAATACGATTCACGTTTTCCAGATGAATTGCTACATGCAGTTTTCAAAAATGATGTGTATGAATTGTCACTAGATCTGAACAGGAAACTGATAACAGAGAAATGGAAGAAGTTTACGGAGAGTGTTTTGAATGGTACAGACACCTTTGTTTTTGATTGTTGTTTTATACAAAACCCTGTAACTATGGGGATGATTAAATATGCTGCAAAGAAGGAAGACGTTATAAGTTATGTCATAGAACTGGCAACAATTGTGGAGCAACTGAATCCATTGTTGATTTACGTAGAACAGAACGATCTTGAACATTCTTTCAGAAAGGCTGTAAAAGAAAGACCTCAAGAATGGTCAGAGGGATTTATAGAATATTATACAAGCCAAGGGTATGGAAAAAAGCAGAGTTACAAAGGGTTAGAAGGAACTCTGCAGGTTCTTAAGGCAAGAAGGGAATTAGAAGAAGAAATATTTAAGGGCTTACATATAGCTAAGAAAAAAGTGGACAACTCTTCCTATCATATTAACGATTATAAGCAAGTTTTAGTGGGGATTTTATCAGAATATTTTGACGCAACAAACTAACGAGAATCTATTACACTAACGGGACACGTTAACGCAATGGAACAGCGACAGTCTAGGACTTTATTTTCTCGTCCTTAGCTGTCGCTGTTCCAGCTTCTCAGGTCAGTTTAACAGAGTTCGTTTATTTATTTTCCGCCTCTACCAGAGAAAGCAGATATTCTGCCACATTCGCAGGCACTTTAGAGTAGAACTTGCGGATGGGGGAAAGGGAAGGTAGAGGTTCCATTACCACATAGTATCCATCCTTATTTTTGTATAACGTGTTTCGGCTGGTTTCGTGAAGTTCACCCGTATTTTTGCCAAACACCGTTTTCGTCTTTTCCGACCACGTTACATAGACAAGCAAGTCCTTCGCATCTTCCGGGATGGAACGAAGGTATTTCCAACGCTCAATATGGAGGTTTTTTGTAAATTCGAAGATTTGCTTATTGTCTGCGATCGTATGCAATAGGCTGCCATCGGTAATGGAGTGGACTTCTATTTTCTGTTTTTTTAGTGCCATACGATCCTTGACATCGTCCCATTCTATATTTTGCAGATCTTCATCTTCTTCAATCTCTGTAGCGACTTCATCCCAGATAGCGTTTTGTACGGTCTCATTTACGAAATCAGCTGTATCTTCTAATTCCTCAAGACCTTGGACACTTTCTACAATCTGGTTTGTTATTATGCCTGATGAACAACCGCCCAGAAGCAATGCTGCCGCCAGTCCGCCAATCAGGAGTATATTTTTCTTGTTACGCATCGTTATCCCCCGTTCCTTTTTTGCCAAACTAATAATCAATAACCTACAAACAAAATCGTTCGCACACAAAAGAGTGCTGCAACCATTCAGATTGTAGCACTCGATCCTTTTGAAATTATGCACTTGTAAAAAATCGACGGGGTTTTTGTCATAATTGGGTTACCTGTCATACAAAGCAATCCGGACAAGAAAAGAATGGGTCGTGCTTTCTACATCCATGGTACCAAGTGCCTCCACGGCTTTCTTCACGTTCTTTAATCCTAATCCATGGATAAACGGTTCGTTCTTCGTAGACACAGGCAATCCGTTGTCCCATATCTGGATGGGGCTCGCTGAATTCTCAATGCGGATGAATAGCGTGTGGTTGATGTAGGACAGGTTCATACGAACCCACCGCTCCCCACTCTGTAATTCCCTGCACGCCTCTCTCGCATTGTCCATCAGATTCCCTACGATAATGACGGCTTGTTCAAATGACAGCTTTAAGCCGGAAGGTACATGAATATCTGTCTCGACGGTTACGCCCTCGTGGAGCATTTCGGCGATTTTGATGTTCAAAATGGAATCCAAGTATTGGTTCCCGGTTGAAATCACGGTTTCAATTTCTTTGAGCTGGCCGGATGCAGCGTTTAAAAAGCCAATGAGTTCGTTGTTGTTGTCCTGCTTTGCCGCCAGCTGCTCGGCAGTTCTGATATAATTCCCCATATCATGATGCAGTGCCCGAACCTGCTGATGGGCGGCCTCTAGCTCCTTGTAATACCTATGCTGTAATTGCACCTGCTGTTCCAGCATGGTGTTCTCCCGTTCTGTATGCATTAGAGTAGAGAATTTGTCAAAAACCACAAACAGTGAAAGGTTAATGAACAAGAATATGAGACTAATTGGAATTTCCACGGTCAGCGAGTAGGGATCCTCCCTGTTAGAAATATAATATTCCATAACGCCTAGCGCTGCCGTACTGGCTAAGGTAATGGCCATAAGTAAAAGCCAAAGATGAAAAGGGATAGACCACTGTTTCCCATTGTCCGTTTTTCGGATAAGTTCCAATAACAGATAAAAACCTACGTGACATAGAATAAGTGTTAGCCAAATGCTCTTATCTTCGATTGGTGTAACGATCAAATCGTATAATAGAATCCAGAAATAGGATACCGTTAAAAGTATCCCGATATATAACACCTTTTTTTGGCGATTCGGCGGATAGCATAGTAAAAAGAACATACTGCATAGTACGGTGATGGGTGGAAGCGCCGCAGGGCGGACGGGATTCAGAACCATTCGCAAACCGCATGTTATAGCCAGCATCGCAATAGCAGCTGCTGCATACAGCTTGAGGTGATTGATCCGAGCCTCTCCAAACACTTTGTTAAAGAGACGCAGTATAAATAGAATCTCGATCATGCTAAGAACGACTTCAAGCCCAAAAATGATCGCATCGGTAGTTGTCTGAAAATAAGTCATGGATTGCCGCTTCTCCGTTCTATGAAGGACAGATGTGCTTGTTTCACCTCGTTCAGATAGCGCTTGCTGATCGGCAATTGAGCTTCGTTTTGCAAATGAATAGCCATTTTGTTAATGGAGCGGATGTACTCCATATTCACTAAGAATGAGGCGTGAATCCGGCAAAACAGATTCGTATCCAGCCCAGACAGGATGTCCGCGATTTTTCCGTAAAACTCATAGGTATCTCGATTGGTATGGATAATTACCCTTCTTCCTGCCCCTTCAAAATAAAGAATGTCACTGCAGCGAAGCTGGTATTTGTCATGCCCGATCTGAAAAAAGAATAGCTGCTTCGACACTTTGATGTGTTCCGCAGCATCCAGCAAGATGGGGGACAACTTTTGAGCAGTTACAGGCTTTCTTAAAAAGCGAAACGGCAAAACTTCAAAAACTTCATATACATATTCTTTATGGTCTGTGATAAAGATAATGATCGCATTTCGATCCTGCTCCCGGATAACCGAAGCAATTTCAATTCCATTTTGGCCAGGCATTTCAATATCAAGCAGATAAATATGATAATGTGACCCAGCCTGCAAGCATCTTAGCAAGTCAGCGCCACTATAATACACATCGCTGGAGAATTCCATTCCGGACATGTTTGAAAGTAGATCCTCTATATCATTTGCAACATTTCTATCATTATCACATATTGCTACGTTCATTACAGCCACTCCATTAATAACCAGATAACTTAATTCTATAATATTTTTAGGAAGCCTACAATTTTGTTACATATAGATAGTTCATATTTTGTTTACAAATCTCTTAGGAGAATATTGCCTTCCGATAGGTTAAGCGCTATAATCGGTAGGGTTTGTAGATCTACATATATGCTATAAAGGGGGAATCTTGGTGAAGACTAGCAAATGGGATAAGATCAAACGTAGTCTGGCCAGCGGTCTAGTTGCTTCAGTTGCAATGCTCGGATTTGTCATTCCGGCACAGGCGAATCAAGCGCCGGTCGAAGCTCCGCAAGTAAGTTCTTGGTCGATCAGCGTTCTGAATGAGGGAGAAAAGTACGGAATATTTCCACTGACGTGGTACACAGACGGTACTTTCCAACAGCCAATATCAACGGATAAGTTCCAAGCACTGTTGAAGGCAACTTCTGCGAAGCTGGATGCACTGGAATTAAAGAAAAAGAATACGTTGACTGTACCAGCAACCGAGAAAGTCATTACGAGAGAATCAGTAATCAATGCAGTATACGGGGTATTGGATCAATATGAATTGCCAGAATCGATGAACATTGGCACGGACGAGCCAATTGCTTTCTTCCAGAAGAAAGGGATCGTTAACGGTACAGGCAAAGGCCTTGATCTAGACAAGCCAAGTACGGTTGAGCAAGCGGTTGTTATGGCAAGCCGTCTTGTAGAGTACACGTATGATGCTGTTGACGGTGGAGCGAAGGGGCTTCTGTGGAAGGCAACGAAAGGTCAAAATACACTTTACTTGCTCGGATCGATTCATGTCGGCACTCCTGATATGTATCCGATGAAGAAGAGTGTGCGGGATGCTTTCAAGCAGGCAGATTCGTTGTGGGTTGAAGTTAATTTGCTAGGCAACAAAGATATGGACTACTTCACACAATCGATGGCGTATGCTGACGGTACAACATTGAAGGATCATGTCTCGAAGGAAACCTATGCGAAGCTGCAACAGGTATTGGAGAAAATGCAGCTGCCGAAGGATGTCTTTGACGGCTTCAAGCCATGGGCCGTATCGAATAACCTTACGCTTGCTGGCATGACTGGGGCCGCAGAAGAGATGGCACAAGCTGCTGCGCTTGGCATTGATGCTTACTTCACCAATTCAGCATTGCTTGCTGGCAAGCCAATTCACGAGTTGGAAGGCTTGAAGCTGCAAGCCGATATTTTCGATAAAGTTCCAGTTGCGACACAAGAGAAGGAATTGAATGATGCTTTGGATCATATATTGACACCGACAGGCAAGCCGGATGAGTCCATGGAGCTGTTACAATCTTGGCAGAAGCTGTGGGTGAAGGCTGATCTGGATAAGTTCAAGCAATCCTTCACAAGCTCGAAAGAAATGATGACAACGGATTCGGCAAAACGCTTGTTAGGCGAACGCGACAAGAACATGGCGAAGAAGCTGATGGAGCTGCTTGATAAAGAAGGATCCTCGACGCACTTTGTCGTTGTAGGCGCAGCTCATTACGTGGTTCAAGATATGGTCGTTGATCAGTTGAAGGCGAACGGGTATCAAGTAGAATTCGTGAAATAGAATAGTGGAATAGAGAGGCTGATCCTTATGTCACTGACTGGTGGCGAGGAGAGGCCTCTTTTCTCGTAAGAGACATCGTTCCTCTGATTGAATCATTATTCTGCGGTCTTCGGTAATGGGAAGGAACTGCATCAGTAGTTGAAGCAGGCTGTGCTGTAGAGATGAAAAGCGGGCATATGGTCATCAATGATGAACAATTGATCAATTGATATTGATATGTAGGGATATATTGCAGGGATATAAAAAGGTCAGGATACAGCGGACTGCTGAGTTCCTGACCTTGATTGGTATGCAGCCAAGCTGCTGGTATCAGACGCTGGGCCTAAGAATTACAGAACTATCAGATCCCGGGATAACGTATTCAGCCGCTCGATTCCGCTGTCTGTAATGAGCACCATATCCTCGATCATAATTGAACCGATGCCGTACCCGTAGTAAGGGGTCTCCAAGCAAATCACCATGCCGGGCTGGAATGTTGTGTTCTCGAACGGGCTTAGAAATGGAGCTTCTTCAGCTGCCAAGCTAAGACCTGCACTGTGTCCTAAATGACCTCGATTATAGGTAGGCAGACCAGATTGTCGGATAATAGTCATGGCATCGTTGAATGCATGCTTCATCGGCATACCAGGTTCGATAATCTTCAATAGATGATCATGTCCAGTTCGCAGCGCGTTGTAGATACGCTTTACTGTATCGGATGGTTCGCCGAGCACGAAGGTACGGGCGATGTCCGAACCGTAGCCGCCAACATCTACACCAACATCGAACTTTATAACGTCACCAGCTTGGCCGGGTCTTGTATCAAAAATATGTGCAGGTGCGAAATGGTCACCCACAGATATCATATGGAAGCGGGAAGGGGAGCCGTTCGCATGAGTCAGCAGCGCGATCCGAAACACATCCGCGATCTCAGCTGCTGAGCTGCCGATGTGAATGCCCTTGCTCGCTTCAGTGATGCCAATCTCGGCATATGCGCAGCTCTGGCGGAGCTGTTCAACCTCCCATGGAGTCTTGAGCATACGCAGTTCGGTGAAGATCGCGCTGGCTTCCGTCAGTTCGACATTCGGCAGAGCTTCTTGCAGTGCCTGTGCAGCTCCGTATTTCATGGAGCCTAGTTCAACTGCAATCTTGCCTGTACTTACTCCATAATCAGCGAGCACGTGTTGGAGCAAGCCGAACATCTCCTGAACTTGATGATTGACGGGGCGTCTGCCTTCATACTTATCACCGCGCAAGCCAAGTGGATCATCGACATCGACCCAGGTCGGGTACGTTCGAAGCTCGCATCGTGGAAGATCATTCGGAACGCCAGCCGCCTCGAACTCATTCATAATAATGACCGTCTGGCGCGCTGGATCGCGGAACATAACGGCCAATGCGACTTCGCTCATCCGCAGCGTATACATGAATGTGCTGGGGTGGCCCGACAAGTAATAGAAATTTTCGCAGCCTGATGCCACAATCGCTTCTATGTTCTCTCTTTCCATAATGGAACGAGCCCGCTCCGCGACACTGGCCAGATGCGCAGCTCTGTCGAACTTCATGCTGTACACTCCCTTTGCAGAATTCTTATCTAATCGTAACGACCAGAACATTTCGAGGTTCTAGTCGCCTTATGAGATCGTGTCCGGTTCACTGGCGAGCTGACGCAAGAACTTGCGGGCACGCTCCGTCTTAGGCTGATCGAAAAATTGTTCAGGAGTTCCTTCCTCCTGAATAACACCGTCGCTCATGAAGATGACGCGATTCGCTACTTCTCTTGCGAATTTCATCTCATGTGTCACGATGATCATGGTCATGCCTTCTGCTGCTAGCTTCTTCATCACCGCCAGCACTTCACCTGTCAGTTCGGGATCAAGTGCAGAAGTTGGTTCATCGAAAAGCATTATCTGCGGCTGCATCGCGAGTGCGCGAGCAATGGCGACACGCTGCTGCTGACCCCCAGACAGGCGGGATGGATACTCGTCCTTTTTGTGGAGGAGGCCTACTTTTTCAAGAAGTGTCGCTCCAATATTTGCGGCGTCAGCCTTGCTCATCTTCTTCACAATGGTCGGAGCCATGGTGACGTTTTCCAACACGGTCATATGAGGGAATAGGTTGAACGACTGAAATACCATTCCGGTTAATGTACGAATGCGCTGTACGGCCTTCTTCTTGGAAGAGGCGTCCAGCGCAGCATTCCATACCGCATCACCGATCTGAATGTACCCGGAATCAGGAATCTCTAAGCCATTCAAGCAGCGCAGCAGCGTGCTCTTGCCAGAACCGCTGGGCCCGACGAGTACGACGATTTCACCGGAACGGACTTGCAGATCAATATCTTGGAACACGACCAGTTCGCCGAAGCTTTTTCCTAGTTTTTTTACCTGAATCATGATGATCTCACGTCCTTAGTAGGCTTTCGACAAGCGAGCTTCGATTCGGTTCAGAATCGCTGAGAAGCTCAGGCTCATTACCCAATACATAATGGCAATCGCGATGAAAAATGGCATCGCCACGTAATACTGCGCAATCAACAATTGCGCGGTGCGGAGAAGCTCGGTTACCGTAACGATCGATACGAGCGAGGTCTCCTTCAGCATGCCGATGAACGTATTGCCCATTGGGGGAATCGCTACACGTGCAGCCTGCGGCAGCACAACGCGCCACATCGTCTGCCACGGCGTCAACCCAAGGGATTGAGCAGCCTCTGTCTGTCCGCTGGATACAGCAAGAATGGCACCGCGGAACGTCTCGGACAAGTAAGCGCTGATGTTGATACTAAGTGAAATAAAGGCCGCGTTGAGCGGCCCGAGTGTGATCCCGAAGTCGGGTAGTCCATAGTAGATAATGAAGATTTGCACCAATACAGGCGTTCCGCGAATGATGGACACATATATTCTTGCGACATTGCGGACGAACTTATTTCCCTTTAAGCGAGCTACGGCGACAACCAATCCGATGAGGAGTCCAAAGAACATGGATACGATCGTAATCAGCAGTGTGTAATAAGCGCCTTTTAATAGAAAGTCTAGGTTTTGAATAACGAGTTCCATCTCTTGCACCTTCCCGGACTGGCTTAAATGTTAGGTTCTACATCAAACCATTTTTTGAAGATTTCTTTGAATGTACCGTCTGCTTTCATTTCTTCTAGTGCTTTATTAATGGCAGCTAACAGCTCTGGGTTATCTTTACGAATCGCGATACCTGCTACATCCTCTTTAATTGGCTCTCCAACTGCCTTCACGTCGAAATGATTTTTGTCAATCAACGGCTTGAGTGCAAATACATTGTTAATCGTCGCATCAATACGGCCAACATTCAAATCCTGCAAGGATGTAATGACGTCGTTGTATGTGGCAATTTCAAAGTTTCCAACCTTAGGCATAGCTACATCACGCAAATACTTCTCATCATTGGTTCCAAGCCCGACACCAATCTTCCTGTCTTTGAAGTCTTCGAGCTTCTGAATGGACGTATTGTCACTCTTGACGATGACATTAACTGCATTTTTCACATACGGAGTGGAGAAGTCCATCTTCTGCTTGCGATCATCAGTAATGGTTACTTGGCTGACCAGTGCATCGTATTTATCTTTTTGCAATCCTTCGATCAGACCCGAGAATTCACCAGTAATGAACTCAACTTCCACACCAATATGCTTAGCGACTGCCTTGGCGATATCGGCATCGAAGCCATCGACCTCGCGCTTATCATTGATGAAGTTATATGGGGCATAGGTGCCCATAAGCCCAACTCTAATCTTTCCGGATTGCTTGATGTGTTCCAGCGCGTTAGCGGAACCTGCATTGGATGATGACTTGCTTCCGCACCCGACAAGCGCGACTGCAAGAACGGTTAGCAGAGTAGTGGCTTTCAGAAATTTTTTTAATTGGACTGACATCGTTGTTGCCTCCTTAAATGTAGGGATTTCCCTTGCACGAACAAAGTGCTATAAGTAAGTTCTTTATTTTGTATTGAACACGTCTATGAAAATGGCTATGAGCGAAGTTATCCGAGCAGCCCTCGAAATTCAAATTTGGCCGTGGCTTCAGCGATTTCTGCTGGTGAGTAGCTGGATTGATAATCGACCTCATGCATTGGCCCGAAGAGCCATTTGGACAATATTCCAGTAATCAAGCAGACGAGAATATTGGCGCGTAGCGACAAATCATTTGTGTTCGGCAGCATGCCCAAGTCTGTCGCCCGTTGTATATTGTGCTTGAATGCTTCTTCGAAAGTGGTCCAAGTCTGTGAGACCGCCTCTCGTACTGCAGGATCAGCACCTTGCCCCTTCATGAGAAGCAGTGCCATCAAGTTCCGGTTCTGATCAGCGAACGTGAATAGTTCGGTCAGCAGTCGTGCGGATGAGCTCACCATATCATCTATTGTACCGCCATGCTTGCGATAGCCTTGAGCGATGACGTTGGTTAGTTTCTCCTTACCATCGTGAATTAACTCTAGGATGATCTGTTCTTTGCTATGAAAATACCAATAGAACGTTCCTTGTGACACACCAGCGGTCTTCACCACATCCGAAATCTTCGTACAATGGTATCCTTTGCTTGCGAAGAGATAGAGTGCGGCGTTCATGAGCTGCTGACGTCTATCTTGTTCTTGATTTGGTACGGTAGGCAGCTTAGGCAGTTTGCATCGCCCTCTCTTCTTAACTGATTCGTCAGTCAAGTTTAATTCCGATGCGATTACTATACTTTCGAATGGGCTTGGTGTCAAGGATTAAATCAAATTGGAATAGTCGGAAAATGAAAAAAATCGCGGTGAGAAAGAGAATATCGCAGGAATTGACTTTATTATTTTCCAAGCAGGATAATAGGAAAAGTGGAGTAATCATAACTTGTGATGTAGGCAGTTATGACCTGGAATCCCAGATATATAGGATCGCAGCTGAACATGGAAAGGAAGCGAATGAGATGAACCCTCCGAAGCATATCGTGTCCGCAGCAGCAATTATTGTGAATGAAAATAATGAGATCTTGTTAATTAGAGGCCCTCGAAGAGGGTGGGAGATGCCGGGTGGTCAAGTGGAAGAAGGAGAATCACTAGCGCAAGCGGCCATTCGCGAGACGAAGGAAGAAGCGGGAATCGATATTGAGATTGTTCGCTTCTGTGGCATTTATCAAAATGTATCCGGCGGAATTTGCAATACGTTATTTCTAGCCAAGCAGGTGGGCGGTGAGCTAACGACGACAGAGGAAGCGCTGGAAGTGGGGTATTTTTCGATAAATGACGCTTTGCAAATGGTTACGTGGAAAAACTTCCGCGAGCGGATTGAAAAATGCTTGGATGCATCACAGCAGCCTTTTTATGTGGAGTTTTAATTTTGTAAATAGATCGAGGATGTGTTGGCATATCGGCTAACGAAAATCATGGTTAAGAATCGTAACAGGTATGCCTCACATAAAGCATGCAGTAAAAAAAGAAGCCGAGCAAACAGGTTGCTCAGCCTTAATCCATTGGTACTATTGATGATCATACGCAGCTAATGCACGGAGCGATCTGCATTTCCGCTCCTGCAACCTCACCGTACAATTGTTGGCTTCACAGTATTACATGCATGTTCTCCTGACTGAAAGGGATAGTGACTCAATGAGAGGTGGAAGAGACAATCCCACTGAGAACATGCTTCGTGCTTCAGGAATGTGCGGCCTTCAGCTCAAAATGAGCAGCTGCGATGTTGGATAAAAAGTCCATAAAATCATAGGCATCATTCGGATATTCAGTACAAACGAACTGCATCCCGCACTGTTCTGCCGTTTGCTTGGCTTCTTGGCCAATGTCGTAATAGACCTCAATATTTTCGGTAAGCGAGGTCAGTTCGCAAATGACGACAGCTTCTTCCTTATCGGAAGCTGCGCCTAGAATAACCTCATTAATATCGGGTCCAAGCCAGCGCTGTGGTGCAGGCATGCCGCTGCGATAAGAAATATCCCATTTCCCGATATTGGCCTGCTCCGCGATCAATCCGGCAACATGCTTGTATGACGCAATAAAGTCATCATGCGCAGAGGGAAGACCAGGCTTGCTGTGCACCGTAAAGATGACCCGTGTCTTCGGCAGCATCGAGGAAGGCATCCAGACGTAAGCATCTCGCAATCTGCGCGCCATTAGCTGAATGAAGTCAGGGTGTGCTTGCCACTCAGAAATGACCGTCAATTTCATATCGCTGTTGGCTGCAGCGATCGCCTTCTTGGCATCTTGAACATAACTTCCTGTTCCCGAGGCTGTGAAGAAAGGCGTAGCATGCAGCACGGCGAGCTCCGTGATGCCGTCTCTGATCGCTTGCTGAATGGCATCGGCTACAAACGGATGCGAATGCTTGCAGCCGATGTAGACAGGAACCACTTCACCGATCTTTGCCTCTACCAACCGTGTAATTGCTTCGGCCTGCCGTTTCGTTACCGAGTAAAGCGGGTCGCATGTGCCCGTATCGCTGTACCGAATAACGCCTTGCACGATGGCCTCCGAAGCAGAGCCGTGTCCGCGCAAAATATGATGGTACATGGCAGGCACATCATCAATGCTGGCACAAGCGCTGTAGGAAGCAAGAAGGATGGCACGGCGCGGCGTGTCCATCGATATTTCTTGCGGAAGCCGTGTGGGCTGTGTAAACCCGTTTGCTAGGAATTCGCTCATTAATTCGCTGCGTCTCCTTTCCATAAATCCGGGTGAAGCCATGCCGACATTTCCAGCATTCCATCTACCGTATAACGGTTCGGCGCAAGCAGTTCCTTCGCCTTCATCGTCGTAATACGGTTATTTTTGACCGCGTCCAGTGTGTTCCACGCCGCTTGAGATTTCAAATCCTTCAGCCATTCATCTCCCGTACCGTCCCAATCTCCAAGCACGATATAGTCCGGATTCATGTTAATGACATCCTCAATTGATGCTTTTGTCGATTTCTTAATCCCGAGTGCTTCGGCAGCGGGCTTAGCTCCAGAGAGACGGATCATATCGTAAGAAATGTTCCCTGGCCCCATGATGTAAGGGCCAGTATTCGGGCCGACAGGCGACAGTACGAGAACGGACGGCTTGCTTGCAAGTGATGCAGTTCGCTTAGCGGCATCGTCCAGCTTGCCCTGAATTTCCTTGGCAACTTCCTCTGCCTTATCGACAGCTCCAACAGCCTCACCAATTGCGCGGAAGTTCGCAATCAATTGCTCGAATGTTCCCCATTGATCGAACGTGACAACCTTGACGCCTGCTTGGCTGAGCAATTGCTCGGCATCGTTTTCGCTATTATGGATTTTCGTGATGAGGACAACGTCTGGATGAAATGCCAAAATTCCTTCGGGATCCAATCCAGTCGCACCGCCGACTTGACCGGACACCTGCTTGCCCTTCTCCTCGTTGACAGCCAAATAAGGATTTGCCATGCTCTTCGGCACGGCAACGACATGCTCCGGAGGAACGATTTCAAGTACGGCATCTGCAGTGTCGAGAGAAACCGCAGCAACCTTCGGTGCAGCCTCTATCTTCCCATTGTCAGAGGATGCAGCGGCTTTAGAACTGGTCGTGGTTGAAATGGTGCTGGACGATTTCTCGCTATCGGATTGTGAATTGCTGGTGCAGGCTGTCAACCCGACAGCGGCAACAAGTGTGATCAGGCTCATACAGAGCATGCGAAAAGTGGATTTTCGCCGAGTTTGTACGTTTCTCATTGTGTAATTCCTCCAAGATGTTCTTTTTCGTAATGGGTATACCATTTCTGCTCTTCTGCTTCATGTTCAAATGTAATGACTGACAGGCCTTCCGTTCCTGGTTCTTGGCGAATGACGGCATGAACGCCATACACATCATAAAGTGCATCTGCTGAGAGCACATCTTCCGGTTCGCCGAATGCTTCGATGCGCCCGTCATGCAGAAGCAGAAGACGATCGCAGTAACGAGAAGCTAGCGACAGGTCATGCAGTGAAGCGACCACAGCATATCCTTCGTCAGCGAGCTGGCGAAGTAGCGCAAGCGTGCGAAGCTGGTGACGAATGTCGAGTGCGGAGATAGGCTCATCCAGCAGGAGAATTTGCGGCTCCTGTGCAAGTGCCTTAGCGATGAATGCAAGCTGGCGTTGTCCGCCTGAACAGGCATGAATGTAGCGCTCGCGCAGGTGATCGACGCCGCATTGCTCCATCGCCCGTTCGACCTGCTGTGCATCTGAACTTGTTAATCCGCCGAACAAGCGGCTATAAGGGTGGCGTCCCATCGCGACGATTTGCTCAATCGTGAAGTCTGCATCAAGCGAGCAATCCTGCGGTACATAGCCGATCATTTGCGCTCGTTCCTTCGTGGAGAATGCCTTGAAGGGCTTTCCTTCAAGTGTCAGGGAGCCTTGAGTGGGCTTCAGAAGTCCACAAAGCATGCGAAGCAATGTAGATTTTCCGCTGCCGTTCGGTCCAATAATGCCAAGGAAGGAACCTGACTGCAGCTTCATGGACAGATTGTCGATGATTGTTCGCCCATCAATCGAATAGGTCAATTGCTTGGCTTCAAGCATTCCAGGAATGCCCAATGATGTCTTGCGACTTGTCTTCATGTCGAACCCTCCTTCCGTTTGCGCAGCAGCATCATCATGAACAGTGGAGCTCCGATGCAAGCGCAGACGACGCCGACCTGCAGTGTGATCGGCTGCAGCACCATGCGCGAGGCTAAATCAGCCAGAACGAGGAACGATGCCCCGAATAGTGCGCTGAACGGCAGCAGCAGGCGATGGTCCGAGCCGACAATTAGGCGAACGAGATGCGGAATAACCAAGCCGACAAAACCGATAATTCCGCTTACCGACACGGCTGTGCCGGTCAAGAATGAAGCGAGCAGTAAAATCGTATAGCGGGTGATTTGCACAGGGACACCGGAAGCTTGTGCATGCTCGTCACCGAGCAGCAGCAAATTCAATGAACGGCTAAATAACGCCAACAGAACGCCTCCGATAAGAATCGGCAGAGCGATAATATGTACATGCTCCCATGTTCGCGCTTCTAGTCCACCCTGCAGCCAGAACACGATACTGCGCAGCTGCTGTTCATGTGGCGCGCTGGCGATGATCACGTTAATGACCGCCGACAGAAGCGCGTTCATGCCAATTCCGAGCAACAGTAGAGTGGTTACATTCGGTTTCCCACTAGCCCGCCATATGACCAGGATGAGTACAGCGGATACAAGTGCACCTGCGAAGGCAGACAAGGGAAGGCGAATGCCGAATGACGAACAAGCCCTAAGGCGATGCACAAGACAGCTCCAGCGGCTGCGCCTGACGATACTCCCAAATATCCGGGCTCGACGAGTGGATTGCGGAACACTCCCTGCATCGCTGCGCCCGCGATGGACAAGCCAGCTCCGACTAATGCACCTACGATGACACGAGGCAGACGGATATCCAGAATGATGGTAAGATTCCGCTCTGCAATCTGAAAGTGCTCCAGCCAGCCTGTTGCATGAAGCATGGCTGCGAACGTCTCTTTCAACGGTATAGACACAGGTCCGACCGAACTGCCGATGAGTATGGATAACAGCAGAACTGCCAATCCTGTGGCTGCTAGAACTGAAATCCGGAAAAGTTGGGAGGCCTGCCGGGGACGAAATCGGGAATCTCGCCCTTTGTATTTCAGTTCATTCGTGGTGTTCATGGATGACCTCCTTTCCTTGTTGCAAAAATGTTAGCTAAATATAAATAAGTTGCACTAAGTAAACATTTATTAATATAGCGTAGACTGTGATCGTCGTCAATCCGAAATGCAGGCCAATTTATCGAATGGGAGCGTTTCATCAAAAATTATCCCTCAGGTCTATCAGGAATGGAGGACTTGCAGTGCTCTGTTTTAGAAAGCCTGCTTTTTCATGGTTGGATATGGTACATTGAATGAATATAGGAAGATGCAACATCAAGAAAAATGGTTAGGAGGATGAATGATGAACGTTGAGATCTGTGATCCCCATACACCGAGCCTAATCGTAATTACGGGTATTATGGCGTCAGGCAAATCCACCATCGCACAATTGTTGGCGGAACGCTTTGCAAAAGGTGTTCATGTGCGTGGTGACGTATTCCGTCGCATGATCGTCAATGGTCGCGAGGAAATGTCACCCAATGCTCCAGAGGAAGCGATGAAGCAGTTGAACCTTCGTTATCGCCTGGCTGCAGGAACTGCGGATGCATATGTGGAAGCCGGATTTACGACAGTGATCCAAGATGTTGTAATCGGTGATATCCTGCAGACGTTCATTCAGAATTTTCAGACTCGTCCTCTCTACCTCGTTGTACTCTGCCCACGGCCTGATATTGTGGCGGAACGTGAAGCGTCGCGAGGCAAGCAAGGGTATGGGCTATGGACTGTTCAGGATTTAGACGATGGTCTTCGTCAGGGCACGCCTCGAATCGGCATGTGGCTGGACAGCTCAGACATGACACCGGAAGACACCGTCGATGAAATCATGCGCAGAGCGTGGACAGAAGCGAAAATAGATAATAGATAGCAGACTATAGATAACAGGAGGATCCATGAATGGTTGCCCACAAAGTTGCAAAAGAATACGTCGATACCTTTACAAGCGAAATGGAGTACACCGGTATCAGGTCACGGGATGAAGTGCATGCCAAGGGGATATGGCATCAAACGTTTCATTGCTGGTTATGGAAGGTCGAGAACGGAGAACCAATCTTGCTGTTCCAACGCCGGCATCCTCAGAAGCTAGATTATGCGGGTCTTCTGGACATTACTGCTGCTGGTCATCTAGAAGCAGGGGAATCGCCAATGGACGGCATTCGGGAGTTAAGAGAGGAGCTAGGACTCGAGATTGAGTTCGCCCAGCTTACGTACAGTGGTGTTATACCAAGCAGTATTGAACAGGAACAGTTAATAGATAATGAATTTTGTCATGTGTTCCTTCATGAATATACAGGAGATATTACCGATTTTCGATTGCAGGGAGATGAAGTGGTATCCATAGTCATGCTGGAAGCAGAACAATTCCGCAAGCTGATTGCAGGTGAGGCACAGCAAATAACTGGCGAGGAATTCGTACCGTCGAGCGGAGAGAGTGGGATCAAGGTAGAATTAACGATACAGGACTTTGTCCCTTCCAGAGCAAACTATTATGAGTATGTACTCGAACAAATTGCAAGCCTAGCCAATCAAGAAGTTAATCAGTAGGATTAGACGAAAATAGCTCGAATCTCCATTTCTGATCAGGAAATATTCCATGGATTTCATGTGCACTCTTTTTGTAATATAGGGAGAATGGAGACTTTTTCAAGGGTATGGACGAAGATCATTCTATAGAATGCATCATGCGATGAAGGGAGATAGAGATATGTTTATCGAAACGAAAACCATCCAAGTGAAGGAAGGGACTTCACAGCTCGTGGTCGACAGGTTCAGCGGAGAGGGAGTCATTGAGAAATCCGAGGGCTTTATTGACTTGAGCATTTGCGTCAAGAAGGTCAGCAGAGGAGATGAAGAAGTCGTCATTCTCATTCGCTGGGAATCTGAAGAAGCGTGGAAGAAATGGGAGACAAGCGAGGCACATATTGAAGGCCACAGACAGAGCCGCGGCAAGCCGAAGCCAGAGCATATTCTGGGATCGCAACACGCTGTGTACGAAGTTAAGGGCATCAAGACTTTTGTGAAAGCATAACGATTAATCATAGTTAATGAGGGCAGCCTAGTAGTTTTCAAGACCTAACTTATAAAAATCCATAAAAAATAAAGGAGAAAACATATTAGACATATATAGTATGCTTTCTCCTTTTTATTCCATTAAAGCACCCTTTTCTAGAATAATCATATTACTCATATTAGCTGGTATTTGTTAAATACATTCCTTACAAAAGATTGAGGTCTCCTTTTAAGATTGAGTACATATATAAATCATCAAATTTACCACAAGTATATTCATAATGTCTTAGCAACCCCTCTCTTATAAACCCTTGCTTCTCTACCAATTTTTGTGACGGGAGATTTGCAGGTTCTATTAAAGCCTCAATTCTTTCCAACTGATAGTGATGGTACCCAAATTTAATAACTGCTTCTAATGCTTCACTAGCTATTCCTTTCCCCCAGTAATCTTTGCTTAATTCAAATCCAACTTCAGCTCGATGATGCTTGGTAACCCTATTAAGAAAGCCACAACTTCCTATAATCTTCCCAAAATTTTTTAATGTAATTCCCCATCTAATGCCAGTGCCTTCTTCGATAATAGAGTTATACCAATTAATTTCATCACAAACATCTGTAACGGTTTGGAAAGGTGCTAGCCCCATATGTTTCACAACATCTTTATCAGATAAATAGGTAAACATATCATTAGCATCCTCTGTTGCTACTTCTCTTAAAATTAATCTTTCCGTTTCAATTATCGGAAATTCTTGTTTCATTAAATTTTCCTACTCTCTATTAACATTAGATTATTTTACATACCCTTTTTATAAAACTGCACCCTTTCACTTAATAACAATTATTTCAAAATTCCATGATATAAGCAATCGAAAGGATAATTGTCCTAAGTTTAAGAGAAGTAACTTTTGTACTTTCGTAAGGGCTTCTTAAGCAAGCAACAACTTCCACGTTTTTTTATTTTGATTTCCTTTGTCTATCCACTTTTATACGTGGATGGGTAAAATATTTCCTCTATTCCCGTCGAATTGTTCCGAAAATCAAGATAATTTGGTATAATTACCCTATAAAATCAGGACTTGTGTCTGATATCAAATATTAGGGTGATGATCCTATTCGGTGCGAACCGTTTCACTATTATCGGAGTGAAGGAGGCTGCATAAAAGAGATACGAGTATTTACATGAGGAACACGAGAAATGGAAATTGAAATTATGAATTAGGAGGATAACATGAAAAAGTCATTGTTAATAGGAACGGCAGCCTTATTGCTTTTAACCGCGCAAGCTTCCATAAATCCCGTCACAGTGAATGCATCTCCACAAGTAGACAAACCCAATATCACCTCAAGCGGTAATGATAATAGTTCAAATCGTGCAACAACGTCGAAGGTTTTGGACATTTCCGGACACTGGGCAGAACACAGTATTATGCAAGCGATCAATAAGGGATATGTGGAAGGTTATCCCGATGGCAATTTTCTTCCTAATAAGAATGTATCTCGTGCGGAATTCGTAAAGATGACCATCTCTGCTCTGGGACTTGAAGTACGTGAATCGAATGGGAAATGGTATGAGTCCTATGTACATGCAGCTGAAGCAGCGGGGATATATAAGGCTGGTGACTTGGAAGATACGAATTGGACCCAAACGTTGACGCGTGAAGAAATGTCGAAGATGGCAGTGAGAGCATTGGGCATAGGACAAGTAGAGGATAAGCAGTGGATGTACCTCGCAACGAAAAATGGCATTATGTCCGGTACGGCGCCGGGAGAATTAACACCTAAGGGGAGCACAACGCGAGCACAAGCGATTACCGTTATTGAACGATTGCTGTCCGCAAAGAAAGGCGACAATTTAGCCGTCGATAAATATGCTGTCGCGGCAGCCGAGATGTACTGGCACAAAACGAATATTTTCACGGTCGCTGAAGAGATTTTTAATTCTCCGGAGAATGAAAAGTATACGAAAGGGAACTTCGGTATTTATTCTTGGAAAACAAAGAGTCTAACCGTGGCAGCCCCCAATAATTCAGTGGTCGGTCAAGTTAATAGTCTTACAGCAATTGACTGGAACGATCCAAAGGATCCAAATCGAAAACTACTGCCTAATAAAGATAAGCTGGTCTTAGATTTAGCAGGTAAGCAGATTAAAATGACCGATGAAATGAAGGTTTATGTAGTTCTTATTGACTCACAGTTAGTAGTTAATAAGAAACCAAAGGCATATCCTGTTAATCGTTTATCTCTCTCAATAGTAGGGTATACTGGTGAATTTAAAATTATCAATCAGTCCATTGCCATTAAATCACTCGATCTAAACAAGAATGTGTATGGTTTAGTAATACCAAAAGATAACTTCAAAACAAATGGAAAATTATTTATCATGGCTGAAACTATCCCTTTTAATGCTCCATTATATTCTAGTAATTTGTCAACATCACTTTGTTTGAAGTAGAGGTGTGATGGTTTGAAGTGGAATGTCAAAATAACATCAATAACAGTTCTATTCACACTTTTTCTTAACTTATCTATATCATTACTTGATTACACTCGTATTTTTGCTGCTGGGGAAGTAACCGAGGAAATCTTATTCTCTTTCAATGCCTCCGCTGATGAGTATGATTTTAAAGGATATTTGTTCTCGTCTAAATCATCTCTTGAAACAAATCCAATTATTGTGCCTTCGAAGCCTGGAAAAGTTTTAAAAAAACTAGAGTGGATTGATAAAGAAACAAAGCTTGTTCTTAGAACTGTAAATGGTTTTACACCAGGTAAATCAAAATATGAAAGTACAGATGGATTAAAAGATACCTTGCAAGGGACTCGATTGAAGGTGACATCTGAAAGAAATACTAACTTCGGTGGTGTATATTATTGGGATCGTTGGTCTATCAATGATCCTGGTAACTGGGATGGTAAGCATTGGCGTGCTGGTGCTGGTCGAGTTAGTGTTGCAGATAGCAGAGGGTGTGATGCTAATGTTCCAAAAGAAAATATAAATGGTCATCTATTGCCAAGGTATCCTGGTTGTACGGATCCATATTTAGAAGCGGATATTCCGCGAAATCAGCCATTCAAGATTAACGAATCTAATGATCCGATGCTTGGAGATTGGATAAAAACATCTGCAATTTCTAAAGAACTGAAAGATGTTACTGCTTCAAACGTTAACATAGATAGAACTACTAATATATATGATGTACATGGATCCACTGGTAAAACTGATCCTAGTACAGTAGGGGGCAAGGTAGCTAGGCTATTAGATTTAGACCAAATCACAATCTTTTTCGAGCAAACCTTCAATAACGATACCTACAATAAATACTGGGCAAATCCAGGGGCCAAGCAGGTCTGGTACTTCTCTAAATTCTTTGTTGACTTCAACTCAGTTACATTCCGATACAAAGACAAATTACTTATCGCTACATATGCCGATGGAACATCGGGACTAGAGATTACGGGGAACAAATGTGTTGACCCTGGTGGGACTACACAATTGGTTGCCAAATTAACGAAAGTTGATGGCACCACTTGGGAGCTGAAAAACCATGCAAAACTAACGTGGACAAGCTCAAATGCTAGTGTGATGACCATCAACAATTCAGGTCTGGTTACAGCTGTGGCATCTACTGGAACATCAACCATGACTGCTCATTTTGCTGACTCCACTCAAGCGTTAGATGAAAAGGCAGATTTCTCTATGACCGTGGGAACGGGGAACTCCTGTACCGACGATAACAGCGGAGGGAACCCTGGTGGAGGGACAGGGCAATGCAAGTATACGATTGCGGCTCCTTCATCGGGAAGCACAGTAACCGGAAATAAGATGAATCCAGCTGTAACAGGAATGATCAAAGCAGACAACCGTGGCAGTGAGAAATTCGATGTACTCAGAGGGATTCCAACCTCTGAGAACTTATATGCCAATGTGTTTGCGAATCCGTATCTATTCCAACATACGTTTGCTAAAATGTCAGGCAAAGTGAACTATCAGTGCCAGGTAGAGGTTACCTATGCGCTGGAGTGGAAGCAGAAGCAACCAGATGTGTGCACGACGAACAATCGAGGGCAGCGTGTGTGTACGCCGCAACCGGATTTGACGATGAGAGATACAGAATCTAAGACCTACAGCTTTTCCTTCCAACGTGACTATTCGTATTGGAAGATCAACAACATCGAAGTGTACGGAATTCAACGAGCAAACATGAACAATTACGCACTGCCTAATGGGACAGTGACGCTGCAGACATCAGGGTACTCAGCCCCTTCTCTTTCAACGAATCACAACACGGATGTATCGGCTCACGTCAAGCCGAAGGATAGTGGTACAATTTCATTTACACCAGCAACAGTACCAGGAATGTATACAAGGCCGAGCGTGCCAAATGATGAATCACAACTCAAAAGCAGGGCCGAATCACAAACGGGAGAGCCAGAAGTACGAAATGATCTTGTGACCTTCAACGGCACAACGATTATGAGCAATAGCTGGACGACGAAACATGGAACGACACCTGTAAGTATCCCTTCACCTACGATCATTGGTCAAAATGTTCTCTATCGGAGCGGTATGCTTATTAGCAGCAAGCTCGTCAATGCGGCCAACACCCCAAGCTCAGGCATGATCTACTACAATCTTGTTCCCGGCAACATAAATGGCGGCAGTGACAAGCATTTCTCAATCAACGGCATCAATACCGTTACCGTACATACACCTGTTGTGAATTATTCCTCGATTACGGACGATCGTGAACATAACCAGAAGACAACACCCAACTATAATCGTGCCGCCTTGATACTGGAGCGGCCATTTACCGTCCGAATGCCTACGAACGGGCAGCATGTGAATTATCCAGGATACGGCGACCGTGATTATGCGAAATATTTCCGAATAAAGCAGGTATGGTTCCCATTCGATGTCTATACCGCAGATCGCAGCAAATTTATCCCGAAGCGCACGTGGACGGACATACCGGTTAACCAATTAGATACGACATTCTTCCTGCCTGTCTGGGTCGATGAGGGGGATTATTCGGTCTTATACCGCACGATTGCGGAAAATACGCCGGATTCCTTCACGCATCAGCCAACAGCCAATACGAATTGGGAGAACCATGTAGCGACCCATGAAATCGCGGTCGAGGTCATTGGCAGGGTGTACGATTTCCACGTGACGGACATTATGGACTTCAATTGGGAGACGGTATTCCGCAAGCAGAAGGGAAGCAGTGAGCCTACTGGAAACTCCTATTGGGTGGGGAGCAAAGGGATTGACGGAGAAGCGCGCGGCAATGCCTTTCCTTATGAGCTTCCTGTCCGCAAAGGAAGCCACCCAGATTCGTCATTTAAAAATGTAGCTGTGAAGACGGGATATGCGTTCAAGTTCGACCTGAAGACGAAGGGGAATATGTTCGGCTCAGGAGATGGCATCCATCTTAAGCCTACCTTCTACTTCACGGACAGCAAGGGGCAGAAGCGGCAGGAAGTAGACGTCTACTACCATACTGATGAACGGAAATTTATCCGAATTGGATCGGCAGAGGACAAGGTGAGACGGAGTATGGAGCTTAATGCGCGACTTCGCAATGTGCCAGAGCAGCGCATCTTGGATGCAGCGGGTGCCTTCTATGAGCTGTTCGCCAGCAGCATGTCGACAAGCCGTCAAGCTTACATCGAGGAATGGGCAAGGGCAGCGAAGAAGCCGACGACAATTGGCAGCTACAGTGATCTCTTCCTGCCGTACCATGTCCGGACATTTATGGGGCCGACAAATGTGCCAACTGGTGTCTCGGAAGCACGTGCATTTTCGTCGATTCAACAGTGGTATGGTGAATACAATCTGCCCGCGAAGCTGTATATCGTGCCGAAGGGCTTTGATTTATCAAAACAGTTCAGCTTTAACGACAAGGCGCCATTCTTCCTGCGCGATGGGTTCCTCATCGTGAACTTTGATATTGAGACGGTACGGGATGGACAGAAGGACAAGCCGCATTTGCAATACATAAAAGCACCGCTCACGAATCAATGGAAGCGGGAGGGTTCCCACCCGCAATTCACAGATCCGTACGGCGTTACGTTCCAACTAAAGGATGGGGATGTCATGTTCTACCGAGCGGATCAATCTTCGGTAGATGATTTTGGAATAACAGGAACGCATTAATTCGGCGGTGTTTCTGGAATGCACGACGAGTTGTGACTGACTTCATCTCTAGCTCGCTAATCATCGTTCAACGACAATTAGTTGAAAGACAAAGACCCCGTAAGACGGACGCTCTGCAAAATAGAGGGCTCCTCTTGCGGGTTATTTTCTTTTCGGTACCCGAAGATTGTCTTCTCGGCTATTTAATCTGCAGGAAATTGATGGATTGTATAGTAGAGCGGCTGTGGTATATTTTAGTTTGCCATACCTTGTATAATTTTACCTAACTGAAATGTCGATATTAGGAGGAATGCTTCATTATGCAGCGTTGGTTAGGCAAGTCATTGAAGCGCAAGTTATCGATTATGCTGCTAGGTGCCATCCTTGTGCCATTGTTGTCACTGGGATTTGTATTGTACAGCATTGCAGCGATGGAGGCCGAAGAACGAACAAAGCAGTCCAGTCTGGGGCTGCTGGATCAGATCAAGACAAATCTGGAGTTCATCGTGCAGGACGTTGAGAATATGTCCATTTTCCTGATTGCACAGGAGGACATCCAGCGTTATCTCGCGTCTACGACTCAGGGCAGCGGGCTGCAAATTAAACTGATGGGATTCTTATCGAACTTTGCTTTTTCCAAATCGTACATCTCCAATATCTCCATCTATCCAAACAACGGCAATCATACGCTATCCAACACGACGATTTTCAACAACGGACTCTTCACAGACAACAAGAACACGAACATCCAACAACAGGTAAAGGATAAATGGTGGAGCTCTCTCTACACGAACGTGACAACGAACGGAGCAGAGAAGGTTATTTCCTTCGTACGGCCGATAGGGAGCACTACGACTTATCAGCCTAAGGGGATGCTATCCATCAGCATAAGCGAAGCAGCGATTGCTGATTTTATGATGAAGCCGGCTCTAGGCAGTGGAGAGAGCTTGCTGCTTGTAGATCGGGACAATCGAATTCTCTCAGGTACGATTCGGGATGGTTTGTCGCAGTCCGTGACGGAACTGCTTCCGAACTGGGATGTAGCAGGAATGCAAGAGGGACAGGGATTTGTCACCTATGGGGAAGGGAAAGACAAGAAAACAATCGTGTACACGACAGTTCCGCATGTAGACTGGCGTCTGCTGGCAGTGATTCCATATGAGCAGTATCAGGCGCAGAATCAATATGTCGTAACGGTGACGGCCATTACGATTGGACTAGCGATGGTTATCATCGCGGGTATCGTGCTGTTCTTAATCATGCGGGTAACGAGGCCGCTGCAGACGGTGGCAGTCTCCTTGAAGGGGTTTCGTCCCGAGGAGGATGTCATTGCGCTCCCGATTACCTCATCCGATGAAATTGGCATGCTCGTGCATAGCTATAACAAGCTTGGAGAACGTGTCCATGTGCTGATGGAAGAGGTGAAGCGGCATGAATCTATGAAGAAAGAAGCCGATATGCAGGCGCTGCAGGCGCAGATCAACCCTCACTTCCTGTACAACACATTGGCATCCATCCATTGGATGGCGCTCATGAACAAGGATGCCACAATCGCGCAGATGGTCGGGGCATTAAGCGATTTCTTGCGCTTCAGCTTGAATAAGGGGAGCGAGTACTGTCAGGTCACGCAGGAGGTGCTTCATGCGCAGCACTATGCATCGATTCAGCAGATTCGATATCCGGATCAATTCGACATCACGTTCCATATTAGTCCTGAGCTTGAATCGCAGTGGATGCTGAAGCTTCTTCTTCAGCCGCTGATCGAGAATGCAATCATTCATGGAATACTTGGCAAGCGATCAAAAGGCCGGATTACCGTAATTGCACAACACACTGCAAATGATCATATACACTTCACCGTTGAAGATTCCGGACAAGGGATGCCGCAGGAACAGTTGGACGCACTCCTTCAGCAGATTGAACTTCCACTAGACCAGACACGCAAGCCAGAACACAGCTATGGACTGCGCAATGTGAATCAGAGGCTCAAGCTGCATTATGGGGAGGCATCTGGGTTGCAGATTCATAGCGTAGAAGGTGGGGGACGACCGTATCCTTTATAATTCCTTTAATCGCAAAGGAGGTTGAAAGACAATGAAGCTGCTAATCGTGGATGACGAGATTATTATTCGTACAGGCATTCATCAAGTCATTGATTGGTCTGCGATCGGGATCACCGCTTTGCAGCCTGCTGCATCGGGAGAAGAGGCATGGCAGCAGATTCATAATGATCAGCCCCATATCGTGATGACGGACATTCGAATGGGGGCGATGAGTGGGTTAGAGCTGGCGTCCTTAGTGAGAAATCAATATCCAGCAACAGAGGTAATCATGCTGTCTGGGTATGATGACTTTGCCTATGCACAGCAAGCGATGCGCGTAGGAGCGCAGGATTACATCTTGAAGACGAGCCGTCCAGAGGAGATCATGGAGGCGGTCTTGAAGGCGAAGCAGAGATGGGAAGCAAGACAGCAGCACGATCGGATCGGACATTTGAATGTCCATCTGCTCAAGAAGCAGCTGCTGGAACAGCTGTTGACGGAAGGAATGCCGGAAGAACAACTTGCGCGCGGACAAGTATTGGAGTTGCTGGAGCTTAAGGAGGAGAGCAGAGCATATCAGGTTATTTTCCTTACTGTATCTGGTTGGAAGGACGAACAACTGCTGCTGTTTGCAGCTTCAAATATTATAGGCGAAGCATTGCATTGTGATATCTCGCTTCGTCCTTATCACATGGTTCTATTATGGAAGCAGAATACGGAGTATGAGCAGACGAGAATGCTGTCAACGACGTTCGCCAATTGTGAGAATCTTCTGAAATGCTCGATCTTCGCGGCATTCGGATCTATTGTTCCTCACTATGAGAAGATACGGCAATCCTACGTGGAAGCCGAGCGAGCATTGGCCTATGCGCATATCGTTAGCGATAGAAGGGTCATCCAGTATAAAGACATTCAGCATCGAACAGGCGGTAGAACGGTATGTACACGGGAGGAAGAGAATGAACTCGCCACGATATTAACGCAAGGCAATCGGGCGACGCTGGCACACTGGATTCAAGAGATTGTGAAGGCGCAAGTCTTAGACGAACAGACAACACCTGAATCGCTGCTGGCCTATCTGCAGTCTATATTGGTGTCAGCCTGCCGCTGGCTGGAGCGAATGGTGCCCGGAGAACGTACGCTCAGTGAATTTCGCCATCGTCTTCTGCCGAATCAGGAAGTAGAAGCGGGATTGTATCGCGCCTGCTGCGCCATCATGGAACGCTATCAGCAATACGATGATCGGAATCGCGCGAATTCCTATATTCAGCGTGCGATGTTCTATATTCGAGAACATTTGCATGAGAGTCTCTCATTACAACAGGTGGCTGCATATGTACATGTGAATCCGAATCATTTCAGTGAGGTGTTCAAGCGGGAAGCCGGCATGAATTATATTGACTTCGTAACATTGGAGCGAATGGGCCTTGCGAAGGAACTGCTATCGGGATCGGAGCGGAAAATAAGTCAGGTAGCAAGCGATTGTGGCTACGAGGATGTGAAGTATTTTTGCAAGCTGTTCAAAAAGCATATGGGAGTGTCCCCCTCTCAGTATCGTCAGGACAACTGAAAAAAGTCTCCCCTTTCACCGAAGAATATCACCTGCTTTACCAATGTCTTTCTTTTATAGTGATACCTAAGAGATATAGATCATAAAAGTGCAATACTTCGACAGATAGTGTACAGCGTGGATAGAGGGCCAATGGTACTGTTGAGCAAATACGTTTGTGAAAAATGAACTGAAGTCATGAGGAGGGCTGCACATGTTGAAAAACAAAATGCGTTGGAGCCAAATGGTTATGCTTGTGATGGCGCTTACATTGGTGCTGGCAGGCTGCGGAGGTGGATCGACATCCCCATCAGATTCGAGCTCAGGGGCCAAAGTAGATCCGAAGAGTAAGATTCAGCTTACCCTATGGCATAACTTCACTGGGGAAGATTTGCGCGCCAAGGCGATGCGGGGGATTATTGAACAGTTCAAGAAGGATAACACGAATGTAGACTTGCAGATTCAAGCAATTCCACCGGATGCGTACCGCCAACGATTGAAAGCGGTTGCCGCTGCAAATGAAATGCCGGACGTATTCATTATGCATCCTGGCACGATTGCCAAAGAGTTCTCAGCTGCAGGCTTGATTCAGCCGCTTGATGGATTGCTTGATGCGAATAAGGATTGGAAAGACGGCTACATGCCGAACTCCTTCGATGACTTCACGTTTGACGGGAAAATATACAGTGCGCCAATGGGATTGTCTCCAACGTCTATTTTGTATTACAACGAGAAAATATTAGCGGATAATGGTCTGACTGTACCGAAGACTTGGGATGAACTGCTGAACTCGGTTAAAACGCTTAAATCTAAAGGCATCATTCCAATCGCGCTCGGCAATAAGGCTCCATGGCTTGCACAATCCAGTATTCTCAGCTCGCTGGCAGATCGCGTGACGGGCACAGAATGGTTCAACAAGGCGGTTGCACAAGACGGAGCGAAGTTCACAGATCCTGAATTCGTGAAGGCGCTCGAGCATTTGCAGGAGCTTGCTACGTTAGGTGCATTCCAGGATGGCTTCAATGCAATCGATACGACACAGATGGAACAATTGTATTCGCAGGGAAAGGCTGCGATGATCATTGAAGGCGGATGGGCGGTAACGAACCTAGTCGCAACGGCGCCTCAAGAGATACTAGACGCTACAGGCGTAGCTGTGCTGCCTTCCATTCCGGGGGGTAAGGGAGATCCGAACTCGGTGTCCGGCGCGATCGGGGTTGGACCTGCATTGAGCAGCAAAGTAGAGGGCGATAAGAAGAAGGTAGCAGAGGAACTTATCTTGGCGCTGGCTGGTCCGGAAGCTCAGAAGACAACATTAGAGGCGAACCAGCTCGTCAGCTTCAAGGTAGATCTCGATAAGAGCAAAGTGAACGCATTGTTCGCCAAGCTGTATGAGCTCGTGAATCAAGTGAAGCGCACACCTGTCTATGATGCGAAATTAACGTCTGGAGCAACAGAGGTCGTCAACAATGGCTTGCAGGAGCTGCTTCTCGGCGGGAAGGCGGAAGATATCGCGAAGAAGATTCAGGATGCGCAGGAACAAGGGTTGAAGGAGTAGTTTGTGTTTGGATGTAAGGCCATTATTGACCCTACTTATGTATTGGGATCATGCAGCCTAACAAAAGAAAAGGATAGATGACTATGACCGCTGCATCGCGAGCGCGGATGTTTATCATGCTTGGCTTGCTGCCCGCGCTTCTTATTTATTTGGTGTTCGTCGTCATTCCGGTGATCTGGTCATCGTATTATGGCCTGTTTAGCTGGAAAGGCATGGGCGATATGAAGTTCATTGGTTTGAAAAATTATATAGAAGTTCTAAGCGATCCAATCTTCTGGGGCTCATTCCGCAACAATCTGTATATCGTGGGTTATTCTGTACTCGGTCAAGTGCCAATTGCCTTGCTGCTGGCGCTGCTGCTCGTGCGCAATCGCTGGTTCGAGAAGTTCATCCGCGCTTCGGTATTCATGCCGATGGTGCTGTCCTCGGTCGTAATAGGCTTAGTATGGGGATATATCTATCATCCTCAGATCGGGATATTGAACTTCCTTCTGGATTCGCTTGGACTGTCTTCTTGGAAGCTCGGCTGGCTATCCGATCCGAAGGTGGCAATGCTGTCGATTGGGCCGCCGATTATATGGAGCAATATCGGGCCGTATCTAATCTTATTTATCGCAGCATTGCAAAATATTCCGAGCGAAGTGAATGATGCGGCCAAGCTGGATGGTGCTGAAGGGTGGAAGAAGCTGTCCCTCATTACACTGCCGATGATTTGGGGCATGATTAAGGTGGCTGTTATTCTTTGCATCTCGGGAAGTTTGAAGGCATTCGATCTCATCTTTATCATGACGCACGGCGGTCCGGCACACTCAACCGAGCTTCTGGCCACGTATATGTACAATAACACGTTCAATATTTTCCGATATGGGTATGGGAGTGCCGTATCGACATCTATTGTCATTCTAAGCTTAATCCTGATTGTAGTCAGTCAATTGCTGATGAATCGGAAGAAGGATGCGCTCTAAGTAGAGGAAGGACTCGAACATGATGAGTAACATAGGAGCGGATTTCGATCAGACACGATCATGCTTCGATGGTTACCACTTATAGGTCCAAGAAGATAGGAGGAGAGGAACATGGGGAATCAACCCGTTCAACAGCTTGGCCGCATGTCTTCCTCTACAAGGAGACGCGATTCTAACCGGGTGTGGAAGCAAGGGGTAGCCGGACTGGTCTGGTTGCTGCTAACCCTGTATGCATTATTGACACTGTATCCATTGCTATGGCTGTTCATCAGCAGCTTCAAGAGCAACGAAGAGTTTTTCTCCTCTCCATTTGGCATGCCAAGCGAGTGGAGATGGGATAACTTCGTGCGAGCATGGGATGTAGCGAGCATGAATGTTGCCTTCGGCAATTCTCTGGCTGTTACGGTACTTTCACTCGTGTCCACCCTGCTGATCGGCGCACTTGCAGCGTTCGTATTGTCACGATTCAAGTTCAAGTGGAAGCCGTACATCATGGGATTGTTCCTGCTCGGGATGCTCATTCCGATTCACAGTACACTGGTTCCACTGTTCATTATGATGAAGCAAATGTCCATTCTCGACACCTATGCGGCGCTTGTACTGCCTTATACAGCATTTGAACTGCCAGTTGCAATATTTGTCCTGTCCGCGTATATGACCTCCTTCCCGAAAGAGCTGGAGGAAGCCGCATTGATCGATGGTGCGGGATATACAGGGATCTTCTTGCGGGTTATTCTGCCGCTGTCGATGCCGGCGCTCGCAACCGTAGCTGTACTTGGCTTCCTGCGCTTCTGGAACGACTTCGCATTCCCGCTCGTCTTCATTAGCAATCCGCTGTTGAAGACATTGCCGCTCAGCCTCTCCATCTTCGCGGACGGCTACGGCACGGACTATAGTCTGACCCTTGCAGCACTCAGCCTGTCGGTCGTTCCGACGATCATTATGTACCTGATCTTCCAAGAGCAGATTATGAAGGGGATGCTGGCGGGGGCAGTGAAGGGGTAACAGTGGGTAGAGTCGGGAAGGCAGCTATGCTTACTTGCAATATACACAACAGTACCGCCAACGAATTTCGTTGGCGGTATTTGTTCTTGCTTCTTGGTTGCAGTAGAAAAGTGTAAATGAGTCTTGCTAAGGGACAAACGCTGCTTGTCTTGTGTGAATGCCTAATTATTTCCGCATGGGCAAAGCGCCGTGTCTATCCTTGTGCTGCATCATACTATGTTGTGTACCTAGCGAAAGGAGGTCATCTCAATGGGTGAATTTGCTGGAAGCGGTGGAAGCTGTGGATTTGGAGGCTTCACGAGCACAGGCGCAATCTTAGTCCTGTTTATCTTGTTGGTTATCATCTTGAGCTCTTGCTTTATATAATATGGTATTACTAATCAATATCGTTACCGACTCCAATGATCGACATCATCGTGTGTTATGCCTTGCTGATGAAGCAAGGCTATTTTTATTAGTTGGGAGTAGCTCTCGTTCAATACGGGGGAAACCCTGAAGCCGCTGCATCCCGTAGTATCTGTAGCTGCATGTATTGATCTGTATTGCTTGTATTGCTTGTGCTTGTATTGATCTGTACCGCTTGTACTGCTGCCTTTTGACAGGTTTACTAACTACTTTACTAGAGTATGCTGGCAAGTCCGAAATCGACTGAGTAAAATGGATGTGTAAGCTACACCCATTTATGTGGCGGTGATCAATCATTTCTTAGCTTTTTACGAACGAGAGCACAATTTATACCGCTTACAGTCCTGTGAGAGATTATGTGTCGTAGTCATGGAAAAAGAAAAAGCATCCGTAGCAGGGGAATATCTATCCCAGGCTAAGGATGCTTGCAGGTTATCGCAGTTCGTTTTCTATTGTGAAAGCATAAGATTAGTCTTCAAATAACTCATCCATCAGCTGGCCGACTTCTTTTCTGCGTTCTTCTGTAGCTTGTTTGTCAATCGTGATTACATTTCCGACAATATGAACAACATCTCCAACCTCAGCTTCTGCGGGGAGCAGATGCTTCGGATATTCGATGGTATGTCCATCTTCTACTTCAATGGTTACGATATCACATTCAATCTGGTCGATTACCCCTTGAATCAATGTTGTTACCTCGCCTTCTCAAATGTTATTGATTTTCCGTCACTTATAGAAATGACAGTACCTTCTTTATCAGTTCTGAACACTTTGACATTGGCTTTCTTGAGGCGTTTCATGATGACATCTTTCGGATGATTATATTTGTTATCCTTGCCAACGCTGATTACCGCATACGTTGGATGAATTGCTTTTAGGAACTCAGCTGAGGTAGACGTATCCGACCCATGGTGGCCGACTTTGTATACATCTGCTTTTAAATTCGCACCGCTGTTGACCATGTCGTTTTCGCTTTTGCGCTCAGCGTCCCCAGAGAATAAGTACGATGTATTTTTGTATGTAACCTTGAGAACTGCGCTCCATGCATTCAAGTCCTTCCCGTAGTCTCCGACTGGGCCAAGGAACTCAGCTTTTACGCCATCTAGCGGGAGTTCGACCCCTGCTTTTGCGGATTTGATCTTGAGCTTTTGCTTTTTGACCGCTAAAAGGAAATCCTCATAGGTCTTCGTTGTGTGTGATACTCTGGGCGCATATACGGATTTGGCTGGAATCGCATTAAGCACGGTATCCAATCCACCAATATGATCGGCGTCAGGGTGAGTGGCTATGACTGCATCAAGTTGTTTAACCCCGTACTGTTTCAAATAATTGACCACGTTTTCACCTTGACTGTTGTCCCCACCATCAATTAAGACATGCTGTCCTTTGGGCGTGCGAATTAAGGTTGAATCTCCCTGTCCAACGTCCAGATAGTATACCTTCAATACGTCTGACGATTGCGTCTTGGGCTTCTCTTGCTGGATGTTTCCTTGAGTTTCCGTACTTGTTGGTGTGCAAGCTGTCAGCAATACGACCAAAAGCAGGAAAGGTATGTATAGTTTCTTCATAGATGCCTCCTTCTCCTATTAACAATATTATCATATTGCAATGGGGGATGAGGATGGTTGATGTTGGTCTCTATCTTGTTCTTGTTGCCTCCGTATAACATGAAAAGTTAACGAGGAATGCCGACAAGTGGAAAATGGGAAGAAATTTAGATCCAGCAAAGCACAAAAACACCTTCAAGATTATGTTTTATCTTGCGATAAGAACACTCATCAGAAGGTGCTTTTATTTTTCTCCTATTTTGGGAAATTAGAACTTCGAATCATTGATAAGGTTTATTTTAGCTCAACGATCGTACTGGCAATCAATTTCGGAGAAGCTGAGGAAGCAGTATCAGAAGGGACGTCTACTAACATCTTTACCTGAACCGTGTACCGTCCTTTTGGCACCTTCTTTTTTGCCTTGTCCTTGAGATTCCACTCCTCTGTGAACGATAGCTCTCCATCCTTTTTCAAATCATGGATGGTCAGTTCTTGCGTGAATGCTTTGTTGTCAGACCAGTTGAACACTTCTTCATTGTTTTCGTTGTTGACGATGATTTCGTATTTATGTGAGCTGTAAGAGAGAGTAATATCTTTGCCAGACGTGTTGCGGAGTTTCATATGAATGAACAGGCGATCTTTCTTCTTATCGGCTGATAAAGTGGTTTGCAATGTAGGCTTCTGCTTCGATTCCTTTTTATCCTTGCCCTTGGCGGGCGACGGCTTGATTTGTTGAACTTGATGCTTCGATTGCAACTGCTGCTGATTGACCGCATATGCGCTTTGCGTACTGCCGACTAGAAAAATAAGCGTGCTTGCCCATACCAGTGGCAGCATGATTGATTTTTTCATTCACATCACCTCATTCTACATAACGTGAGTGTGGGAGAGATTGTTGCATTGAAGTATTGAATCGCAAACTACATATTCGAGTTCATGAAAAACTGATTAAAGAAACAGAAAGCTATTTCAAGGATGATGAACAAGTTCTGAACGTGGAAAATGTGAATCTAGATGAAGGCCCAGGAATACTCGTGGTAACGGATAAGAGAGTTTATTTTGCTTATAAGATCGTTGCGAGTTACGGGTTCAAGCAAATCCTATACCATGATATTCTGTCTGTGTCGGTTGATGGAGGTATATCTGGTCGGCTTAAGATCGAAACAAAAGCTCATAATACGCTATATCTGAATTCAATCAACGTTAAGAGAGTAAAAGATGTTCAGCGAAATATTATGGAGCGGATGTAATGGCCTAAATCGTTATAGATTAAAGGTGAACATCGATTACATAAAAACTGTAAAGAAGAATGCAAAGCGACTCATTTAACGTGTTTGTCGTCGACCCCCAATAGCGTAAAAATCCCGGGGGATCGACGACAAGTCGTATTAGGCTGTAAACGAGCGAAATAGGGCGTAATTGAAAGGGAAATCTGATTTCTCTTGTTTTCGATATAGAGATATACGGTTTGAGTATGTGGATTTCTTTTGTTAAAATCGGCTTAACCACATGTTTTATTGGGTTTTGAACGTACCTATGAGGAATTGAAATACTAGATTAGCAACTTCCATTTCTGACATGTATTCTTGTTTTGAACGTACCTATGAGGAATTGAAATCAGAAGCGTCCAACGGGGCGATTTTATTTCCGCATGGTTTTGAACGTACCTGTGAGGAATTGAAATCACGATGTTCTTTCCATGTAGCGAGCCATGAGAAGGGAGGGTTAACGTACCTAAGAAGATTCAAATATGCGTTTTGCAGTTTCAGTATTCCTGAACTAAGTTTAGGCATCCTTCTAGAATATTGGTTAAAGAGATGTTTGTAATAAACACATAAAGCCCTAGTCAATTGACTAAGGCTTAGGTAATTCCATCAATGAAGAATGGACTTCATATCCGATTAAGAGTTGCTACTTTGAGAAAGGCTTCCACCTGTTCATAACATTCCAGGGATATGGCTATTTTATTGTCTTTTATTGTCCCTTATTTAGAGATAAATTTACAGCTTCAACAGCATGTATATAGGTTGTGTCAAATACAGGAGCTTTGGAATCCTCCGGCTTTACCAATAAGCCAATCTCTGTACAACCTAATATAATTCCTTCGGCTCCTAATTCAATTAACCCCTGGATCACTTTTTTATAGTAGTCCCTTGATTCTTGATGAATTTTTCCCAAACATAATTCTTCATAAATAATCTTATTGATAAGTTCTCTTTCATCGGCATTTGGTACAATAACTTTTATCCCATTCAGCTCTAAGCGTGATTTATAAAAATCTTGCTCCATCGTATATTTGGTTCCAAGCAACCCAATGGTTCGAAGACCTTTTTCTTTAATTCGATTTGCCGTTGCATCTGCTATATGTACAATGGGGATATTGATTTTGGATCGGATATCATCTATAACTTTGTGCATCGTATTCGTACAAATAACGATAAAATCGGCTCCTCCTTTCTCCAATGAACGAGCAGCGTTAGCTAATACTTCACCAGCCTTTTCCCAATCTCCTTTTGCCTGGTACTGTTCAATTTCATCAAAATCGACGCTGTATAGAAGGCATTTCGCCGAATGCAGCCCTCCTAGTTTTCTTTTCACCTCTTCATTTATTATCCGATAATATTCAACCGAAGATTCCCAACTCATCCCGCCAAGCAGACCAATTACTTTCATATTGCCCCTCCATTCATACTTTTCCCGATTTATTCTAGCGATACATAACCGCATTTACTCTTCCGAATAAGACGGCGTACTATATTATAATCTTGAAAAGAGCAATCAATAAAGAGTAAGGGGCAAGTCGTTGATATTAAAAGGAATCAATTCAATAATAGTTTTGTATGTTTAGAATTAGGAAAAAAATATGGATTATTTGTAAAAGTGTCTGTTTGGTAGAATGGGTGAAGCGGTGGCATTTTTAGGGTTTTGGACGTACCAATGAGGAAATGAAACGGAGAAGTTCCTGGGAGATGTTGAACCGCTTTATTTAGTGTTGAACGTATCTATAAGGTATGGAAAGCAGAATATGTAACTTCCTCTAAGTATCCCAAATTGCTCATTCATCTAATAGAGCAGCACGGACGTAATGCAAGGAAGAGTTATGATTAAGGGGATTCAGGGCTGTGTGCAACCCTTTCTGCAAAATTTAATAGAAATGTACTAGAACTTGTCCGACTCTTTGAACATAGGATGTACTAGCTCTTGTGAAAGGAGATGCATTTGAATGGATAACGTAACAGCGAATAGTCTCTCTGCGTTTAGTAGTGCAAGTCAACTTTTAAAAGCGGGTGTGCCTATAGCATTCCATGAGATAACAGCCAAGAATGGAAAGGGAATTACTCTCATAGAGGGGACGGGAGATATTCATCTTTCGCCTAATGCTGTCTATTTTGTGAGTTATTCGATTGGCGTGACTATTCCTAAGGATTACAATGAGGTGACAACTATACTCAGCTTGAATAACGAGGTGTTAAACTCTTCTCTTTCATCTAATTCGAATTTCCCTCCTGGAGTAAGTGGAAATTTATCAGGATCAGCGATTGTAAATACAAAAACAGGGCCAAATATCTTAACTCTAGTAGGTGAATTTGGTGAAACAGTGTATGACAATGCATGCATAAATATAGTTAGAATAGCCTGATTTGTTAAACAGCAGCAGGGATTGCATGCTGCTTAAAGTGACTATTCAGAAATAATAAAATGAGCCGCTGAGGGAAGCATTGAACTTTGACCCATAAGAAGGACACTTTGAAAAAAGTGACCCTCTTATGGAGATTCCCGCCAAAAGAATACAGTTTATGTAAAAATCAACCCAGTACCGCGCCGGTGCTGGGTTTGTTGTATACTGGGAGAAAAGGGAAAGCGAGATGAAAGGATTTGCTGCAGCTGGCCAGACAATTAACCGCATCATTTCATGCAGAGTTATATAAACTTGTACCGGAAGACTCGTTTCGAATCATCACCGAACATTTCAAGGACAAATCGAGTTCGAATTAATCGATGCGTTCAAGGAACGAATCAAGCGCAGACCAATCATTGAACATAAAAATGCAGAAATGAAAAGATTCCACGGTATGGACACGGCAAAATATCGAGGTCTCTTTCGTATGCGAATACAAGCCTACCTCACCGCGTTTGTTGTAAATGCAAAGCGGATGGTAAAGCTAATAGAGCAAAAGCAGCCTACTCCTCGGGTGAGGATAGACTGCTTTTTTTCTCTCAGGAGACTCTTTGTTCCATTTTTTTGGGCTTTCACCTCAATAAAATTGAGGCTTATGCAGTGATCTCCGATTGTTGGGTCCTTTTTTGTATTTCCATATTTTCGTTGACTTCCCTAAAAAGGTATGCTAGTTTATTGATGAAAATGAGAATCATTATCAAGTGTTATTTTTGTGGAATCACCTATTCATCAACTTCATCGCATTTCAAGAGGAGGGATATTTATGCGTGCAACAGAAACAGCGCATACAGATAACGGCTCGAACGTGATGGGCCACATGCAGAAGACGGATTTGCAGGAGATCAAAGCGTTCATGGAGCGCCATTATAATGAGCCGCTCACGATTGGACAATTGGCGGAGATGGCGAATATTAGCCCCAAATATTTCGTGGATTTATTTAAACGAAAGTTCGGTCAGAGTGCTATGGAATTTTTGACGGATGTGCGCATTATGCATGCGAAGCGCTTGCTGACGGAATCAGACGCAAAGTTGCGAGACATTGCGCAGAAGGTAGGCTACCGAGACGAATTCTATTTTAGCCGCAAGTTCAAAAAGGAGGTCGGCTTGTCTCCATCCGATTTCGCCAAAGATTCCAAGAGGAGCATCGCCGTATGCTCATCTTCGACAATAGGCCACTTGCTTGCGCTCCAACTCATCCCGGAGGCAGCGCCTCTCGATCCCAAGTGGTCTCCTTATTATTACAACCTCTACAGCGACAAAATTAAAATGCATCTTCTTTTAACTGATCCTTATCATAAATTCACGTTTGAAATTAATTTGGATAAGCTGTGCCGGGCACGGCCGGACGTCATCATTGCTTCAGATCAGCTCCAAATGCGCGAGAGCAGCAAACTGAATGGGATCGCTCCTGTTCACAATGTATCGAGTAAAGCGGGCTGGAGAGAGCAGCTTATGGGAATTGCCCTCTTTTTGAACAAGGAAGAGCTTGCGCAGCAATGGATCGATCATTATGAAAAAAACGCACAAGCCGGACGCGCGCAAGCGGCGCAGCAGCTGGGAGACGATCGCGTTATGGCGCTGCGAATCTACCAGACTCAACTATTTGTATACCAGAATCGAGGTTTGGAGGAAGTGCTGTACGATGACTTGCATCTCAAGGCTGCTTGCGAAAGAGGGCTGCAAGGCCATTCCCCGATCTCGATGGATGAGCTTCGTGAGCTGAATCCTGAAAGGATTTTACTTGCCGTGTGCCCAGAGGCTTCATCCCGCAAATATTGGCTGTCGCTGCAGCATTTATCCGAATGGAGGCAGCTTCAAGCGGTACGGAACGGGCATGTACACCCGATAACCGCAGATCCTTGGTTCGAATATTCAGCTATTGCGATAGCACGGATGCTGGATGAGGCTTTACTGCTCTTTACTGGAAATTGTCCAAACACATTTCAGGATTATGGCTATGGTGAATCCTTCGCAACGTGAGTATACTCAGAGTCGATTGAGAATCGTTATCATTGGAGGAGAGGGATCGTGCTAAATCGACGGAATGCAGGGACAAAAGGTTGGAAATTTAGACTAACAGCACTATTGTGCTGCGTACTTATCGGAAGTTTGCTTGCAGGCTGCGGGGCAAAAAAGGAGGATGGCAATGCCGCATCCGAATCTCAGAGCCCGAAAGAAGCCACGTCCAATGTGTCAGCCGCAGCAGCGGGGAAGAATACTGCGACAACCGAAGAGCGGACGGTAACGGACGAGCTTGGACATGAGATCAAGCTTCCTTCCACACCGAAACGCATATTTGCTCCGAATATGGAGGACTCGTTGCTGAAGCTGGGTGTAAAGCCAATAGCGCAATGGTTTAACGGGAAGAAAGGGCATGAATACCTGCAAGAGGAACTGAAGGATATTCCGAAGCTGGACTTGTCAGGGGGACTGCCTTCACCTGAGGTGTTACTGTCCTATAACCCTGACTTGATCATCTTGCATACGGAAACCTACGCCAAGGATGCAAGTACCTATGAAAAATATGCAAAAATCGCGCCGACGTATGTTTTTAAAAATGCGTCCGGAAATATCGAGAAATCGCTCGTCACGATAGGAGACCTGCTCGGCAAATCCACTGAGGCTGATGCTGCATTACAGGCCTATCGGCAGAAGGTAACGGACGCCAAGGAGAAGCTGAGCAAGGCTGTTGAGAACAAGAAGGTCGCCATTATTCGGTTTGCACCGAGAGGAATTAGTCTGATGGGCGGCAAGTATTTGTGCGGATATGTGCTCCATCAGGATTTGGGACTTGGTATTACGAAGCTGGTGGCCAATGAGAACAGCGCGAATCTCTCGCTAGAAGTCCTCCCTGAAATGGACGCGGACTATATTTTCGTCATCAACGCTTACGATCAAGGAAGCGACCGCATGAAAGAGATGATGGACAGTCCAATTTGGAAGAGCATGCCTGCGGCCAAACAGGGTCATGTCTATGAAGTGAACAACCAGTACTGGCTCGGAAGCGGCTTGATTGCATACGAAAAAATCGTTGACGATACGGTTCGCCTGTTGACGGAATAGGGGGCAAAGGGGTTGGAACAAATGAAAACAACGCCGACGCTTACCGACCTTTCTCGCCGCAGGATCGAGATTCCACTTGCAGAACAGTGGGTGCTTCGTTCACGCGCAGAGCGGCGCTCGTATCGAATAATGGTGGCTCAGCCTCTAGGATCGCCTCCGCCAAGCGGTTATCCGGTTATTTACTTGCTGGATGGCAATTCTGTATTCGGCATGATGGTGGAAGCGCTGCGGCTGCAATGCCGCAGACCGGATAAGACAGAAGTGCTTCCCGCGATTGTGGTAGGAATCGGTTATGAGACGAACGGGCCATATGCACCGGATCGCTTCTACGACTTCACACCGCTGCCAGCCTCGGACTTCAAGCAGCGCTCAGACGGTACACCACTCCCCGAGCAAGGCGGGGCGGGGGCTTTCCTGCAATTCATCGAGGAGGAGCTGAAGCCGCAGATCGAGAGTGAGTTCCAGATTGACCGCAATCGTCAGGTGCTGTTCGGTCACTCGCTGGGCGGATTGTTCACGATCTATACGCTGTTCAGCAAGCCAGAGGCATTCCAATATTACATCGCGGGCAGTCCATCGCTCCATTGGAATCCAGACTACATGCAAGAGCTGGAGCGGAACTTTATCGCGCAAGCACGAATGAGAGAACGCTTATTTCCTGCACAGGTGCTTCTTGGTGTAGGAGAGCTTGAAAAAACGCATGTATGCCGTAACTGCGAGCGTGCGAACGAGCTGGCGCACCGTCTGTCGGCCATATCGGCCGACATCGGGGTAGAGGCAGAATACAAGGAATTCGAGCAGGAAGGCCATGTGTCAGTACTTCCGATATTGGTGAGCCGGGCGCTGCGATTCGCACTACACCCGGACAAATAAAGAGAGGTTGGCAGGATGAAATATTCAGGAATTGAAGGCAAGGTGGCCGTTGTCACAGGCGCGGCACAGGGGATCGGAGAGGCGGTGGCGCGCGCGCTTGCCGTTCAAGGTGCAATCGTGGCTGTCGTTGATCGGAATGAGGCTGGTTGCACCAGCCTCGCAGCCGAACTTGATGCTGGCGGATATCATGCCGCTGCTTATCCAGTCGACGTATCCGACAGTACGGCCGTGAATCGAACGGTGGGGCGGATAGAAGAAGAGCTTGGCCCGATCGGCGTGCTTGTTAATGTGGCAGGCATACTGCGGCTTGGCCCGATTGAGACGCTGAGCGATGAAGATTGGCAGTCGACCTTCAGTGTCAATGTCAATGGCGTATTCTATATGACGCGCGCTGTCATAACACGTATGGCGAAGCGCAGATCGGGAGCGATTGTGACCGTAGGCTCCAATGCCTCCGGTGTACCGCGCACGCACATGTCCGCCTATGCGGCATCGAAAGCAGCCACAACGATGTTCACGAAGTGCTTGGGCTTGGAATATGCTCGTCATCAGATTCGCTGCAATATTGTGTCGCCAGGCTCCACGGATACGGAGATGCAGCGCTCACTGTGGAATGGACAGAACGGTGCCGAAGCCATGATTGCTGGTTCGCCTGAATCGTTCCGCCTCGGGATACCGCTGGGCAGAATCGCGCAGCCATCGGATATTGCCGATGCTGTCGTGTTTCTGTCATCCGAACAGGCAAGACACATCACAATGCATGACATGTGTATCGACGGCGGTGCGACATTGGGATGTTAATGCAGAAGTCAGGAGAGCAGAAATTGCGGAAGGAGTCGATTGAATATGTTAAAGTACGATGCTGTTCCCGCAGCTGAGGGGATACGGCTTCTGGAACAATATCAGGTGGGTTCGTCCTTTCTTTTCTCATCGCCTCAAGGAGCATTGCTGACGCACGGGGAGTGGGCGCGGCTGGTGGATTGGCAGGCTGTGGATGAAGAGAGCTTGCCTCAGGCCGTGTCGAAGCTGCTGGATGCAGCTCGGCAGGGGGATCGTGATTGCCCGGTCGTTGTCGGTGCAATTCCTTTTCACATGGAGGAACCTGTGTGTCTATATGTACCGAAGGAAGTGCATCGGTACGAGCCATTGCGCATAGATGCACATGATTATTTGCAACAGGAACCAGAACAGGACAGTTATTGTGTACGAGCAATCCCGGAGCCAGAACAGTATAAACAAGGCGTTAACCAGGTTCTTGAGCGGTTGCAGACGGGCGAACTCCAGAAGGTGGTGTTGTCCCGATCCTTGGAAGTGACATTAACGAATGAGGTGGACGTGCAGCGCTTGCTGCATCGATTGCTCAGTCAAAACACTCGTGGATATACGTTTGCAGTGCCATTAACGATGGAGCACCCGCATGCAAGCAAGGACAAGGGTGTGGTTGCTGCCAACGGAACAGCCCAAACGTTAATTGGAGCAAGCCCCGAACTGCTCGTAACGAAGCGGGGAATGCACATTAAGGTGAACCCGTTGGCTGGTTCAGCAGCACGCAGCGATGATCCGAACGAGGATGAGCGTCGTGCCGCCCAGCTTCTAAGATCGGACAAGGATCTGCATGAGCACGCGGTCGTCATTGAGGCGGTCGTATCCGCTCTCCGTCCGTATTGCAGCAAGCTTCATGTGCCGGAAGGCCCGTCCCTTGTTTCTACGAAGACGATGTGGCATCTGTCTACGGAAATAAACGGGGAGCTTGCGGATCAGGACATATCCTCCTTAGAGCTTGCTCTAGCGCTGCATCCGACGCCTGCCATTTGCGGGACGCCTACGGAGGCAGCTCGGAACTTGATCCGGGAGATTGAACCGTTCGAGCGCGGCTTCTTCACGGGGGCGGTCGGCTGGTGCGATGCGAATGGAGACGGAGAATGGGCCGTTACAATTCGCTGCGCGGAAGTGGAGGGCAGCTCGCTGCGCCTCTTTGCGGGAGCGGGAATCGTAGTCGGTTCGACCGCGGAAGCGGAGCTAGCCGAGACGTCCGCCAAGCTTCGCACACTGCTGCAAGCGATGGGGCTGAATGAACAACAACCGATGATGATGCAGGGGGGATGAACGATGCTGGCAGGATGCCCGACATGGCCGGAAGAGTTTGCTGCACGTTATAGACAGGAAGGATGCTGGCAGGGAGAGACATTCGGCACGATGCTTCGTCATCGTGCAGCCCAATATGGAGATCGCGTCGCAATTGTGAGCGGCGATCGGCGAGTCAGCTATGCGGAACTTGATGAGCAGGCGGATCGCCTGGCCGCTGGGTTCTATCGTTTGGGAATTAGGGCGCAGGATCGAGTTATTGTCCAGCTTCCGAATATTCCGCAATTTTTTGAAGTCATATTTGCGCTGTTTCGCATCGGAGCACTGCCTGTCTTCTCCTTGCCAGTGCACCGCAGGAACGAGATCGGCTACTTATGTGAGTTCACACAGGCTGCCGCGTATGTGATCCCTGATAAGGATGCGGGGTTCGATTATCGCGAGCTCGCCGCACAGGTGAAGGACACGCTACCAGATTCACGCCGCGTTATTGTTGTAGGTGAGCCAGGCGAATATACAGCGCTGGATGATCTGTATGCCGAGCCTAGCATTGGCGAGATTAAGGGGCCGAGCTCCGGGGATGTCGCTTTCCTCCAATTATCTGGCGGGACAACGGGCTTACCGAAGCTCATTCCACGGACGCACGACGATTACATATATAGCCTTTGCATGAGCGCAGAAGTTTGCGCGTTGAATGAGCACAGCGTATATCTGGCGGTGCTGCCGATCGCGCATAATTATCCGCTGAGCTCTCCCGGCGTGCTTGGCACGCTATATGCTGGAGGGCGGATCGTGCTTGCCCGCGGAGCAAGCCCTGATGAGGCTTTCCCGCTTATTGCCGAGGAAGGCGTCACCATTGCAGCCGTTGTGCCGCCGCTCGCCTTAATTTGGCTGGATGCCGCGGAATCGCGCCGCTACGACCTCACTCACTTGGAAGTGCTGCAGGTTGGGGGCGCCAAGTTCAGCGCAGAAGCTGCCAAGCGGGTGCGAACGACGATTGGCTGCACATTGCAGCAGGTGTATGGGATGGCAGAGGGCTTGGTGAACTATACGAGGTTCGACGACCCGGAGGAGACGATAATTACTACGCAGGGCCGCCCGATGTCTCCATATGATGAAATCCGCATCGTCGATGATGAGGATGACGAAGTGGCTCCGGGCGAGGTGGGACATTTGCTGACGCGAGGGCCGTACACCATTCGCGGATACTACCAAGCCGAGCAGCACAACGCAAGATCCTTTACGTCTGACGGCTTTTATCGCACAGGTGATATGGCCAGAATGACTCCGGCTGGATATTTAGTGATTGAAGGGCGGGCGAAGGATCAGATCAATCGCGGTGGAGATAAGGTGGCAGCCGAGGAAATCGAGAATCATTTGCTTGCCCATCCTGGTGTGCATGATGCCGCTGTTGTGTCCATGCCGGATGAATTCTTGGGCGAACGCACATGCGCATTCGTCATTCGATATGAAGCTGCCATAACGGGCAGCGAGTTGAAGGCTTTTCTAAGAGACAGAGGGCTTGCATTATATAAAATTCCAGACCGCGTAGAGTTCGTCGAATCCTTTCCACAGACAGGAGTCGGCAAGGTGAGCAAGAAGATGCTGCGGGAGCTGATCGCTGCGAAGCAGGAAGCATTGAGCAAGAAGTAAGTGATAAGCGAAGATGCATTTAGAGATGTAACGAAGCATTAGAAGTAGTAACTGAAGTAGCAATAGAAGAAGTGCTTGAAGAAGTGCTTGAAGAAGTGCTTGAAGAAACGCTTGAAGAATCGCTTGAAGAAACGCTTGAAGAATCGCTTGAAGAATCGCCTAAAGAATTGTCTAAAGTGTCTAAGAGCCGCTGGAAGAAGTTCTTGTGAGTATGTGAAAAGTAAGTGATGAGGTTTCGTGTTCATGAAAATGTCTCGTGTTGTTGCAGAGTTTATCCATAAAAACTAGTGAAAAGAGGAGAAACAATGGGTCTTCCTACTATCCTTCCATATCACATGCCAAATGAGGCAGAGCTGCCAGAGAACAGAGTCGACTGGAGTCCGGATCCAAGCCGTGCCGTACTGCTTATCCATGACATGCAGCAGTATTTCGTCGATGCCTATCAGGCGGGTGAATCGCCGCTGGTTGAATTGATTGCGAATATTAAGGAGCTGCGCGAACGCTGTTCGGAGCTTTGCATACCTGTCGTGTATTCGGCGCAGCCAGGGGGGCAGACTCCTGAGCAGCGTGGATTGCTGCAAGACTTCTGGGGGGCGGGCATTAATGATGGGCCATACCAGAAAAAGTTCGTAGACGAGCTGGCGCCGCGGGTGAACGATATTCTCGTGACAAAATGGCGCTACAGTGCCTTTCAGAAAACGAATTTGCTTGAAATATTACGGGAACGCGGACGGGATCAGCTGCTCGTATGTGGGATTTACGCGCACATTGGTTGCCTGATGACCTCGTGCGAGGCATTTATGCAGGATGTCCAGCCCTTCCTCATTGCAGATGCGGTTGCTGATTTTTCGCTCGATAAGCATCGCATGGCGTTAACCTATGCGGCTGAGCGTTGTGCAGTAGTAGCAACGACGGAACGGGTTCTGAAAGCTCTTAACAGGAATGCTGCCGAGCAACAAGCAGAGGAAACAGCTGGAGCAGAAGCGGGTTGTTCGGTAACACTGCAATCTGTGCGCGACGCGGTTGCGCAGCTGCTGCAGGAGGAGCCGTCTGCGATTGGTGATCAAGATAATCTAATCATGCAATGGGGGCTGGACTCGATTCGGATTATGAGCTTAGTGGAACGTTGGAAGCGCAGCAGCATTGCGGTAAGCTTCGTGGAATTGGCGGAACGGCCGACGGTAGCAAGCTGGTGGGAGCTCTTGTCCGCCAAGCTCAGCAGTAACTCGGTGCCTAATTATGATTATTACTCGATATAAAAGGAGGTCATCATCATGCACGATCAGGAGAAGGGGCGATGGCCGCTATCGGGAGCACAGGCTGGAATCTGGTTTGCGCAGCAGCTCGATCCAGACAACCCTATTTTCAACACCGCTGAATGTGTAGACATCCGCGGGCCGATAGATCCAGCCCGCTTCGAAGCGGCTCTTCGCCAGGCGGTGACAGAGGCGGAGGCGCTGCATGTCCGTTTTGGAGAGGATGCAGACGGTCCATTGCAGAAGATCGTCCCCACAGACGACTGGGTGCTGCACATGATTGATCTAAGCAGAGAGGTTGATCCGGAAGGCACAGCCCGAGCGTGGATGAACCGCGATATGGAGAAGCCCGTTGATTTGCATACGGGGCCTCTCTTCACGGAGGCGTTATTTAAGATCGAGACCGAGCGGTACCTCTGGTATCAGCGCATTCACCATATTGTCATTGACGGATTCGGTGCAGCATTGCTGATGCAGCGTGTGGCGCAAAACTATACAGCTTTAACCTACGATCTTCCAAATGGAGCAGGAACGTTCGGTTCCTTGCAATCCATTTTGGAGGAGGATGCGGCATATCGTTCATCGGAACAGATGAATCGTGACCGGGAATTCTGGCTGGAGCGCTTCTCCGATAGGCCGGAAGCAGTTAGTCTAGGAGGACATGCGCAGCGAACGGCCCGCCGCTTCGTGCGCCGCACTGCGCATATTCCGGCTGCCACCGTGAGCGGATGGCAGTCGATTGCAGCTGAAGCGGGAACAAGCTGGCCGGATGTTCTCGCAGCAGCGACCGCGATATATGTGCATCGGTTGACACAGGAAGAGGAGATCATTCTTGGTCTGCCTGTAATGTGCCGACTAGGATCAGCCGCATTGCGCGTTCCTGGTATGGTCATGAATTTGCTTCCGCTGCGTGTGGAGGTAAGTCCGGAGAGAAGCCTTGGCGACCTGCTGCGTGAGGTGACACGGGAGATCCGCATGATTCGGCGCCATCAAGGGTATCGCCATCAGGATTTGCGCAGAGACTTGAAGCTGCTTGGCGACAATCGCAGGTTAATCGGCCCGCTCATTAATGTCATGCCTTTTGTCGAGGATGTCAGCTTCGCAGGCTATCGCGGCAAAGTTAGCAACCTTTCCGCAGGGCCTGTCGATGATTTGACGATTAACGTTTACAGCCATGCGGATGGCAGCGGTCTGCGTCTCGACTTCGACGCGAATCCCGAAATCTACAGCTTGGACGAGTTATATGCCCATCAACAGCGCTTCCTGCATCTATTGGATGGAATTGCGCATGCCGGATCGAATCTGCCTATTGGACAGCTTCCGGTGATTACGTCTGAAGAACGCCGACAGGTGATTGAGGAGTGGAACGATACTGCACATGATGTGCCGAGCATAAGTGTGCCAGAGTTGTTTGAGGAACAGGTGGAGCGCGCTCCCGAAGCAGTTGCGGTCGTGTGCGAGGATGAACAGCTTCGATATGGGGAGTTGAATGCGAAGGCAAATCAGCTTGCCCATTACCTTATTTCCTGCGGTGTCGGGCCCGATCGTATTGTGGCGCTGTCTCTCCCACGCTCGGTGGAAGCGGTCATCGCTATATTGGCTATCCACAAGACAGGAGCCGCTTATTTGCCGCTTGATCCGGACTATCCAATCGAACGGCTTGCCTTTATGCTGGAGGATGCTGATCCGGTCTGTCTGATTGCGACGAAGGAGACATCCGCGAGCTTGCCCCCTTGCAGCAGGAAGACCATCGTGCTGGATGAATCGGCAACGATAGCTGCGCTGGCGCAATCACCTGCTCACAATCCTACGGATGAGGACAGGATCAAGGCAATTTCAGCATCGCATATTTCATATGTCATTTACACTTCCGGCTCCACTGGGAAGCCGAAGGGGGTCATGCTTACCTTTGGCGGCTTGGCTAATCTGCTGCATGACATGAAGGCCCGGTTGGCGCTGAGCGAACAGGATCGGATGCTGTCCGTCACAACAATATCATTTGACATATCCGTAATGGAGCTGCTGCTGCCGCTTATATCCGGATCTGTACTCGATATTGCCCGCAAAGAAACGATTCTGGATCCGTCCGCACTGGCAAGCAGGATTGCAGGAACAGGTGCAACGATCATGCAGGCGACGCCGACACTGTGGCAGGCGCTTGCCGACAGCAGGCCAGAACGATTTGCCGGGCTCAAGATGATTACGGGCGGCGAGGCAATGCCGCTCGTGTTGAAGCTGGCGCTGCAGGAGTTGAACGGCGAGGTTAACAATCAATATGGCCCGACGGAAACGACAATTTATTCGACTGCGGGGCTGCTTGATCATAGTCCAATGAACAAGCCGTCTATCGGGCGGCCAATTCAGAATACAAGGCTGTATGTGCTCGACAGTTCATTGGAGCCAGTGCCTCCCGGGGTAGCGGGAGAATTGTATATTGCAGGCGCCGGACTTGCGCGCGGATACTTGGGACGTGCGGATTTGACTGCTGAGCGCTTCGTTGCCGATCCATTCGGTCCTCCTGGTACGCGAATGTATCGTACAGGAGATATGGTGCGTTGGTTGGCAGACGGCACGATCGATTATTTGGGACGTACGGATCACCAAGTGAAGCTGCGCGGATTCCGGATCGAAACCGGTGAAATCGAGTCGCTGCTGGGTGCCCATCCTGACATTTCACAAGCAGCGGTTACCCTTTATGAGGATCATGCGGGTGAACAGCGTTTGGCGGCTTATGTGGTTCCATCATCATCGTCTGGACTAGAACCTGCGGAACTGCGTCAATATGCAGCACAGAAGCTTCCGGATTACATGGTGCCGTCCGCTTTCGTTGTTCTTGATGCGATGCCGCTTACACCGAACCGTAAAATCGACCGCAAAGCTCTGCCTGCGCCGGATCGCGCTGCGGCAGCATTGGGACGCGAACCGCGTACACCGCAAGAGGAAATCATATGCGCATTATTCGCAGAGGTGCTGGGGCTTCCCCGCGTAAGCATCGATGATGATTTCTTCGCTCTCGGCGGTCATTCCTTGCTCGCGGGACGTGTTATGGTGCGTATACGAGAGGCATTCGGCGTTGAGCTGAATATCGGAAGCCTGTTCGAAGCGCCAACTGCAGCGTCACTTGTGCGGCGTCTCGAACCTGCACAGGAGCAGAGACCAGCCATTCGTGCGAGCTTAGGCAAGCGGCCTGAGCGGCTGCCGCTTTCTTTTGCCCAGCAGCGACTATGGTTTCTATACCGGCTGGAGGGGGCAACGCCTACTTACAATATTCCGCTCGTTGCCCGAATGTCGGGTGAGTTGAATGTCGAGGCGCTGCAGGCAGCTGTTTTTGATGTGGTGGATCGCCATGAGACACTGCGCACGATTTTCCCGGATGAGAATGGTACTTCAAGTCAACTGATACTAAATTCAAAGGATGTACAAATACCATTCGAGGTGCTGGACGTAAGTGAGCAGGGGCTGAACGACAGGCTAGCGGAAGCGGCACGATACAGCTTCCGTCTCTCTGAGGAGCCGTCGCTGCGGGTTCACTTGTTCCGGACGGCGGCGAACGAGCAGGTGCTCTTGCTGCTGCTGCATCATATTGCAGGCGATGGCTGGTCACTCACGCCAATGACTCGTGATTTGTCGATTGCGTACGAGGCTCGTTGCCGGGGCGAGGCGCCAGCGTGGATACGGCTTCCCGTTC
>NZ_JMDX01000010.1:0-51101 GCF_000935845.1 Paenibacillus sp. E194 | reverse complement strand
GTTTTTTCATTGGGTATACTGGATAAAAAGGAAGGGTGGTCAAATGAAGGTGCTTGGGATTCCAGTAGATGGTGTAAAGACCGGCGAGAATGATCCTTATGTCGAACTCGATGTAAAAGATGTGTATAAGATAAAGGAGAATGAAAAAGGAATTGCGGTGTTTTACACAGCGTTTGGGGAGTTTTTTGGATTGGCATTTTCAAATGATTGATCTAAGCTCTAGGTCATCTAGGGCTTTTTTTGTTGGTTCATAATGTCAATTAACATTACCATACTCTCAGATACTATCTTATAATAATCTTATATTACTATAAAGGGTGGTGCAAAGTGAGTCAGTCTTTAACTTACATATTATTTAGTACCCTCGATGCTGCAGTTGTTAATGCTTTGATCCTAAAGATATATAAGCAGCCTTTATTAAGGTACAAGTATAAAATACTTGTTTTATCCGTAGCATTAGTAATATGTTCATTTTTAATGAGGACTGTAATTAAATTACCTGCTTTGGATTTGCCCTTGCAATATATCATATTTGTAATGTTTTACTATTCCGTGTTGGAATACCGGCTGCATTATGCAGCATTTATTATCGGATCAGGATTATCGGCATACATATCGATCCAAATGATTGCATACTACTGTTTGGCCGCCATAGGGATAGCTGATAAATCAGTAATATTTGCATATACGGGGTTCCCTGTTAACGCTATTCAATTATGTTCTATTGTTGTTGGTGCAGCCATTGCCTTATTCCTATGGATGACGGGAAGAGGATTTTCATTCATCATCGTGCCGCCTCATGATACATTCAGAATTAAGTATTCGGAGTATAGTCATCGAATTGTTGTTATTTCGGGAATAATATCGGCAGTAACGATATTCCTGACTTTATTAATAATCCTGTCTCAGAATTACATATTGCTCATGATACTTTCATTAGCAAGCTTTGGCATTGCTTACTATTACTCGGATCGGGGAGATTACGAAAGTGTTAGAAGCGATATCGAGATACATTGCAATAAAATTGAAGAAGAACAACCCTGAAAGTGATGTTGATGTAGAGGTTTTAGAATATGGAATTGCAATGAAATTAAATAAATATGGAGTAATCTTGATCACAGTTACTTTAGGGACTATCTTCGGACATCTATATGAATCTATACTAGCATTAGTGGCATTAGCTGCTAGTAGAAGGTTTTCTGGTGGGGCACATTTTTCTTCACTAACTGCGTGTATGATCATATCCTCATTATTTTGTGTGATAACGCCTATGATACTCCTATCGAAAACGACTGCTGTTGTTTTGACTTTGGTATCCGTTTGTATCTATTATTTTCGAGCTCCAAATTGGTTTGAGGAACTTACTGTCCCCAAAAATGATATACTGTATAAGTACATAGCAATGTTGATAGCAAGTGGTAACTTAATCCTGCAATCTAGTGTGATAGCGATTGTTTTCTTTGTACAAGCCTTAACATTACTACCGAAAGGAGGTGTCAAGGATGAAAAAGAACATTGAAATGTTTCTCATGAAACGATTGGAGAAAAGTGCTGAAAAAGAAGCGAAAAAAAGCAAAGATCGTTTTCGGTGCGAAGAAACTCCCAACAGCTTTGAAGAACGTAAAGCATGAAAATTAAAATGGTACTCTGAAAAGTTCATCATATCCGGCAATATAATGCTTTAGCAGCCGTATACATCACTTCAGTGAAATTAGTGACGGTGAAGAGCATAGTTGGATATTGCTTGGACAGAGCATCCCTTTTTTGGCAAGTCCCCATTAAATCCTCACCAAGATAATCTCGCTGAATAAATCAACATGTAAAGAACGTCTAAAATCTTAATGTAATAAGGGTTTTGCGCAAATTAAAACGGGTGCCCTATTGCTAGGACACCCTCATGGGAGAGGAGAAACCGGACGAAGAGCTTATGGGGAAACGTAAGTCTTCTCCGCGGTTGTCTACGACATTCGATGATGTCGATACTTTAATGATTGCCCGATTGGGCAGAAATATACATGTCGAAAAAAAATTGTAGGGCTCGATAAATGATGCCGCTTTCTCACATCCTATAACCAAATGGACCTGCCCGGCTGTATAAGCAGGGTTGATGGTCACATAGGTAGGAGGAGATCGAGTTGAGGCATCTGATTATATACGCACATCCCAATCCGAACAGCTTCAATCATGCCATTATGGAAATGGTACAAGCTGAATTGGAGGATCAGGGACATGCCGCATTGGTTCGCAACTTGTATGAAATGGAGTTCAATCCGGTGCTGTCGGCCAAAGACTTCGAATTGTTCGGACAGCATGAGCTGCCCCCTGATATTGAGGAGGAGCAGGGTCATATTACGTGGGCAGATCATATCATCATGATTTATCCAATCTGGTGGGCAAGTATGCCTGCTATTATGAAGGGGTACATCGACCGTGTGTTTTCGTATGGCTTCGCCTATAAATATGGTGCTGACGGCATAGAGAAGCTGCTGTTAGGGAAGTCGGCGCTGCTCTTGTCCACACATGGCAACACGCATGAGCAATATGAGCAGAGCGGCATGTATGAGGCCATGCAGAAGACGACAGACAGCGGCATTTTTGAATTTGTCGGCATGAAGGTGCTTGTACATCGGTTCTTTGCCTCCGTGACGACAATTGACGATGAAGCGCGCAAGCATATGCTTGTTAGTGTAAAGGAACTGCTGCAGAAACTGCATCGATAAGTTGACATTAATAGGTAAGGCTTCTTATCGGGAACCCTATTTCCGGATAAGGAGCTTTTCTTTTTATAGAGGGATCGTGTGATTAAGAATGCTAAGTCTGAACGAGGACACGTTTTCCTTTTTCAAATTAGGAGAAAATGTGGTACGATAAACGTCGAAATACAAGAAGTTTACCGTTACATACCATCATGATTATACGGATAAGCCGCGCTGAGGCGCATAAGAATGGGTGGAGTGAATTGAGAGTTATTTCAGGAACAGCAAGAGGTCGCTCGTTGAAGCCGGTACCCGGCATGGGGACGCGGCCGACGACAGATAAAGTCAAGGAAGCCTTGTTCAGCATGATCGGGCCGTATTTTGACGGCGGCTGTGTGCTGGATCTGTTCGCAGGAACAGGCGGACTTGGCATCGAGGCACTAAGCCGTGGTGCGGAACAAGCGATATTCGTGGACAAGGATCCCAAGGCTGTCGAAGTTGTGAAGCACAACGTTCAGGCGGCAGGGGTCGCGGAGCAGAGTGAAGTATACCGCAATGATGCCAAACGGGCGATTAAGGCATTAACGAAGCGTGATATTTCATTTGAACTTATTTTTCTTGATCCGCCTTATCGATTGAAGGATGCGGACGAACTGCTGGAAGGCATGTGGAATGACGGGTTAATCTCGAAGGATGCGACGATTGTCGTTGAGCATGACTCGAAGCACGAATATCCCGAAGAGATCGGTCCTCTCTACGTATGGAAGAAAACAGAGTACGGAGAAATTGGAATTACGGTATATCGGGTCAAGGAACAGACAGAGAAGGAAGCTGAGCTTGAACAGGACGCATAAGCTTCTAACCATATGTGGAAATGAAACGTGCAGAAGAATTTAATCTGCTGTAGGGCATAAGGAGGATCCATTGTCATGACGGAACATACAGAGCAAGTGCATGAGCCGCGCATTGCGGTGTATCCGGGAAGCTTCGATCCGGTTACACTTGGGCATCTTGATATTATACAACGAGCGGCTAAGCAATTTGATAAGCTCATCGTAGCGGTGTTGAACAATTTGTCGAAGCAGCCAACGTTCAGTGTAGAGGAACGGAAGGAGCTTCTTGGGCAGATTACTCAGCATATCCCGAATGTGGAAATTGACAGTTTCCGTGATTTGCTGGTCAATTATATGGAGCAGAAGCAGGGCCATGTGATCGTGCGCGGCATTCGCTCTGTCACAGACTTCGAATATGAGCTGCAGATGGCTTCCACGAATCAGAAGCTTAACCCACGAGTGGAGACGATCTTTATGATGACGAATCCGAAATATTCCTATCTAAGCTCAAGCATGGTCAAGGAAATTGCGAAATTCAATGGTGACGTCAGCGAATTGGTGGCACCTGAAGTAGAATTGGCACTGCGTGATAAATACAAAGATACAAAGTAAGCAGCAGGTCCATGTCGCCAGTATGAATCAACGGTCGATATGGACTTTTTTGTTTAGCCTCGGGTGAACAGCCGTCCAACGGTTTGTGCCAGTACGAATAAAGTGAATAGGAATAGACAGGCTACGGGAATGAGCATGGAAGCTTGAGCCCATATTGGCAAATGACTAATGAAAGTCAATAACGGAAGCAGGCTGCTTGCTTCCGCGATCACAGGCGCATCATAGGCATTTGATGGGGTGGTTGTGAGCGTACATAATGCTGACATTGCTGAATCTGATGATTGGAGCAGGGAATGAAGTGGCGACCATAGCATATAAGTAAGCAGAAATGCACATAAGGCATGAAGCAGACGGGATAGTATAAAATGGCCGAAGCGAAGATCCGTCGTCTTCATAATGCTGTGAACTTGAAGAAGAGCACTGATGCCGCTCCAGGCAATAACGGAACTGAGCAGCGCTGCTTGAAATACAGGAGATGAGAACGCTGCTGAACCGAGCGTATACGCTGCTAAATTTACTTCAAGCAATCCGTTCAAGATATACTTGCCAAGCTCCTGCGGAATTGCGATGCGCAGCACTTGAATGATAACGGAGAATATCATCATATAGCCGCCGACCATCATTAAGGTTTGGACAGCTGAAGTAACGGACTCGCCCAGCATTCTGCCGAAGGGACGGCCATCTTGACGATGGGCGCCTTCCATCTGCCCAATGATCCGTTGGTAGAATTTCTGGTGAGATTTCGATAGTGAAGCAGATGTGCGTAATGGTTGCGACTCAGGGCGCATGCGATGAATGAAGCGCAATAGAAGTGTAGTTAGGATAGAGGAAGCCCAGTGAATTATTGCGATGATTAGCCCAAGCTCAGGCTTCTGCATAAACCCAACACCTACGACTGCTATAATAAAAAGGGGACTGCTCGTATGGGACAGACAGAGCAGCCGCTCAGCTTCCTGACGAGATAGAACCTGTTGATTGCGCAGTTGGGCAACAGCCTTGGCTCCTGCTGGATAGCCGGCCGTCCAGCCGACCGCCCACGCCCAGCCGCCAACTCCAGGCAGACGGAACAACAAACGCATAAGGGGATCCAACAAGGAACCAAGTCCATGGACGAATCCATAGGCATAGAGCATTTCAGACAATACTAAGAACGGCAGTAATGCCGGGAATATAATGTTCCACCATATTTTCAAGCCTTGAAGTGATGCTTGGAATGCTTGATCTGGATACGATACAATGCAAATAACGAGAAGAACTGCCGTACTTCCCATCAACAGCGTCGTTAACGGGTGTTGGGATAGCGGCGTTCGAAATGAAAACATGATGTTCACCTCTTGCAACAGTATTGGAAGTAGGGTACTTCCACATATGTACGTACCAAAGACAGGCTTTAGACCAGTTTGTACAACGAAGCAGGGGCGAGCGGAAGCAGCAGGAGGGAATGCAATAATGGAAGAAGAAGCAATACGTGACAGCCAAGGCTCGAAGCGTTGGCGATTAGGCAGTTGGAAATGGTTCTTTGCAGCACTTTTGTTCTTGTATGTCATGGTGTATATGCCGACACCATATGTAATATATACACCGGGCAGTGCCGAGCAGGTGAAGCCGATGGTAAGTGTCCAAGCTGGAGACGATACAGAAGAAGGGACATTTATGCTTACCACGGTGCGCCGCACATATGCGAACCTTGCATTGCTATTATGGAAATCATTTGACCCGCACGCCGAGTTTGGGAAGAAGGCGGATTCCCTACAAGGAAGAAGCGAACAGGAGTATGTTACTGAGCAATTGTTCAACATGAGTGATTCCCAGCTAGGTGCGGTACTGGCTGCCTATAATCAGTTGAAGATTCCGTACCAATTGAAGTCCGAAGGCGTGTATGTTATTTACAACTACCCGAACCTTGCGCACAATGAGTTCGAGACCAATGATCGTATCATCGAAGTCGATGGTAAGCCGGTCAATGATTTCGAAACATTACAAGCGGTTATGAAGGGCCGCAAAGCGGGAGAAACGGTGCAGGTCAAGGTCGAGCGTGACAAGAAAGAGAAACTTGTAAAGGCGACATTGGTGGAGCTCATGGATCCGAATAAGAAAGAGGAGAAGCGAGTTGGCTTTGGTCTTCGATACGGACAACGCAAGGAAGCTATACCTGAGGATATAGGGAAAACCATAACCTTCAAAGACAGTGACATTGGCGGTCCATCCGCTGGGCTTATGTTTACCTTAGAGCTGATAAACCGCTTAACCCCAGGAGACTTAACTGAAGGCTATCGGATAGCAGGAACAGGAACGATTGAACCTAGCGGGAATGTAGGCGTGATTGGTGGCATTCAATTTAAGGTTGTGGCTGCTGATCGTGAGAAGGCGGCACTGTTCCTTGCTCCAGAAGGCAATTATGCGGAAGCGAAGGCGAAGCTCGAAACGATGAATACGAAGATGAAGCTGGTATCGGTACGTACGGTGGGCGATGCACTGGACGCAATTCAGAAGTTTGGCGCCGAGCAGAAGGCTGCTCAGTAATCGTATAGAGTCAAGCGAAGGGCTCGTGGAATAGGTAGCGGCGAGCTCTAATAGCATGAAGCACAGCTTGTCTGATCATGGAGTGGGCAACTATCATGCTGCCGATAAGAGGGTATACAGGCTGATATCTTCTCAATATGAAATAAGGGCTAGATAGACAAAAGATCGAGGTGGGGGACAGATGCTCCCATGCTCGATCTTTTGTGCTTATTCTTCCCTTAGTTTCATTGATGTCGCCGAGGTGACTCGTAATAGTCCCGATAAGCATCACGAGCATTCCAACGCCCAAAGGCGTTCGCATACAGCGATGTTGCTCGGATATCAGCTTCCAGGCCGCAATAACCTCCGAGATTGATGTTATCGCGATTCACGCTTAACACAATCGGCAGTTCTGCGCTTTGCTTCATTCGCTTCAGCAGGGCGCGTCCTCTGTCCGTGAACCCAAGAACTCTAATGTACCAGGGCCCTTTCTTCAAGCCATCGGATCCAAAATGGAACTTGTCATGGTGAAGCAAAATATGCGCTAGCATCCGCTGGAGCTTCGTTCGGGTATAGCGCTTCGTCTTGAGCTGCTCAAGCAGGGATTCCACGCGTTGTGCTGTCATTTGGCCGAGTGCCTGTTTCACTCGGTGCTCGAGCCCTTCCGTGACCTCTAGATGACGTGAAATGGCTTCAGGAGACAACTGATGAAGCCGATATATCAGCTCACGCGTATAACAATCCCAGCTCATTGGTGCTCTGCCGAAGCGATGCTCCTGTTCAAGAATACGCAGTGTGCTTGGCGGCAAATATTGTGCACATGTCTCGAGAGTGCCTTCTTCCGTCCATAATCGTCTAATAGCAGTTGCGCTCGCGATTGAGCCTTCTGGTGCTTCCGTATCATGGTAGCCGGCCTGTGAGCGAGCAATCGTGTGCGGTTTGATAGTGCTATTCAATCGGCGTAGTGCCATTACATAGTGCAGGCCTAGGGAATTGTTGGGCTGCGCCATCCAGCCTGCAGCCTGGGATGAAGAAGGGCTGGTGCGGCTTGCCGTCATTGCTTGTCCTGCTGCCGCGGCATAAGCAGCTGGGTAGGTTAAACCTGCCTTCAGATGCTCCTGCAGCTGATCTGTGAAGCCCGAAGGCTCGTTGACGAGGATATCTGCTGCACGTAAGAACGGTTCTACATCACCAAGCTCGCTGCCGAAGCAGAGAGCGTCAACTACGCCTGTTGCTTGCAGGGTGGCAACTGCGCCGTAGGCGAACCATTCCGCAGGCTGAACAGCATAGGCAACAGGCAATTCAAGGACAAGGTCGACGCCATTTGCAAGTGCCATATCCGTTCGTGACCATTTATCAGTCAAGGCTGGTTCGCCACGCTGTAGGAAATGTCCGCTCATGACAGCGACCACCGCATCGCAATTTGAAACTTTTTTCGATTGCTGGAGATGATATACATGACCGTTATGCATCGGATTGTATTCAACGACGATTCCGAGCGTTCTCATTCACGTCTCTTCCTTTCAGGCGCTGAATGCGGTAATATGGTATCTCAATAGTATCTTTAGTAGATGCAATGAATGCTTATTGACGGATCTCTTTCCCAGACAATCCGCGGGTAATGATAATCAAATCATACCATGATTGAATGGTTTTCCATAGGAAGGGGAATCGCGCTCCGGCTCTGGCAAACTGTCAAACGAATTTGGTTGACAAAGCATGACGTTAATCGCTATAATTAATTTTGTTTGTTTGGAGTGATAGTATGGAATTTCGATTTCGAGACATAGTTGCTGGTAGAGGGGAAACGCAGATTGATACGGCATTTCGTGCCGATGAGGTAGCGCGTGAGCGCTCTGATGTTGCCATTTCTGAACCGGTTCATGTCGAACTGTCGGTAAAGGCGGAAAGTGATGGGTTCGCTCGAGCTCATGGCAAGCTGACCGCTAAGATGGAACTGCAATGCTCGCGTTGTTTAACATCGTTTACCGAGACGTACGTTATTCCGTTTGATGAGCAGTTCAAGCTGAAGGACTCTACTGATCTTCCCGCTGAAGGAGATGAGGAGGACGTCACTACGGTGGCGGACGACCTTGTCGACTTGAAGCCTTACGTGGAAGAGGCGCTCTTAATGAACTTGCCGTATGCGCCGCTATGCGACGAGGCGTGCAAGGGTTTGTGCCCGACTTGCGGCACGAACCGCAACGAACATCCATGCGGATGCTCGAATGAGCGAATCGACCCGAGACTGGCGGGGTTACAAGATTTCTTTAAGAAATAGAAAGCTGACAGTAGAAATAACACGTAACTTGGGTAAGGAGGTGTAAACATGGCAGTACCTCAAAGAAGAACGTCGAAAACACGTCGTGACAAGCGCCGTACGCACTTCAAATTGTCCGTACCGGGCATGGTAAAATGCGAACAATGCGGTGAGTTGAAATTGGCGCACCATGTATGCAAAGTGTGCGGAACATACAAAGCTAGAGAGATTATCAAACAATAATCGTATATCTATGCGGGAAAAGTAGTACTTCGTGATCTCACGGGTGCTACTTTTTTTGTTCTCTTGTCCTGGATAATACTAGGAGGAATAGAGTGGGTATAAAAACTGGTGCTTTCCTTTAGAACCATTTTTATATATACTACTCTTAGTACCAGGTTCTAAATACCTTTTTTCAAATCGATGAAAATGATCTATGATATACATAAGGGTTGGACAGTCAGCAGTTATGCGGCAAGCCAAGCCTTTAGCATATTGGGCAACGAGCAAAGGTGGTGCGGGACATCGAGCGTTTACCTAAGAGACAGCGTCAGCAGCAGCTGGCCGCAATCATTGAAGAGAATCCATTCGTGACTGATCAGGAATTAACCCGCAAGTTGAAGGTGAGTATCCAGACGATTCGGCTTGACCGGATGGAGCTCGGGATTCCTGAATTAAGGGAACGATTGAAGCTAATGGCAGAGCAATCCTACGATCAAGTAAGATCCTTGCCGCTACATGAAGTTATTGGTGATATTGTTGACCTGCAGCTGGATCGCAGTGGGATATCGATATTTGAAATCCGTGATGAACACGTCTTCTCGAGAACACATATCGCACGCGGTCATCATCTGTTCGCGCAAGCGAACTCGCTTGCGGTTGCGGTCATTAATGACGAGATTGCTTTAACGTCATCAGCGGATATTCGGTTTCTTCGTTCCGTGAAGCTGGGAGAGAAGTGTATCGCGAAGGCGTATGTACGCTCAATCTCAGGCGAGCGAAGCAAAGCGAAGGTGGAAGTGTTTAGTTATGTGGGAGAAGAAATGGTGTTCCAAGGGAACTTTGTCATTTATCGTTCGGCAGGAACGGTGATTAGCAGCGAAGGAGGAGAACTGCATGAGAATCGCCATTGATGCGATGGGTGGAGATCATGCACCGAAGAGCAATGTAGAAGGTGCATTGGCGGCAGCGAAGGAATGGTCGGATGTTGAACTGCTGCTTGTGGGAGACGAAGCAAAGCTCACTCCGTACATGACCACTTCCCCATCTAATGTGCGCATCATTCATGCGCCAGATACAATTGAGGCGGATGATGAACCGGTTAAGGCAGTTCGTCGCAAGAAGGAAGCCTCGATGGTTGTTGCGGGACGTATGGTTCGTGAAGGTGAAGCGGATTGCATGATATCGGCAGGCAATACAGGAGCGCTGATGACGACAGGCCTTCTCATTGTAGGCCGTATGAATGGTGTGGAGCGGCCTGCACTGGCTCCGATGATCCCGACGATGGATGGCAGGGGCGTGCTAGCGCTGGACTTGGGTGCGAACATGGATGCCAAGCCTGAGCATCTTGCGCAGTATGCCTTAATGGGCAGTATTTATCGCGAGAAGGTACATGGCATGGCGAAGCCGCGCGTCGGACTGCTGAACGTAGGTACAGAGGCGATGAAGGGCAATGAATTGACGAAGCTGGTCTATCCGCTGCTCGCGGAGCTACCGATTCAATTCGTAGGCAATGTCGAAGCCAGAGACGTATTGGAGAGTACTTGTGACGTACTCGTATGCGATGGATTCGCTGGCAATGTCATGTTGAAATCGCTGGAAGGAACGGCAAGCTCATTATTTGGCGTGCTGAAGCGGGAATTCACGCGTACATGGTATACGAAGCTTGCGGCAGCGATGTTGATGCCAGCACTTAAGGGCTTGCGCAAGACGATGGATTACAAGGAACATGGCGGAGCTCCGCTGTTAGGTTTGAACGGACTTGTAATTAAGGCGCACGGCTCTTCAGATGCGCGAGCCGTTCATAATGCAGTTCGGCAAGCACGTTTAGCGCTGCAAAATGATTTGATCGAGACGATTTCTATGGGAGTCGGCGGAACTAACAGTGGGAAGTGAGTGATGCGTGATGAGCTTACGGTCAGTAGGTATCATTGGGACAGGTAAGTACGTACCCGAACGTGTGTTGACTAATGCGGACATGGAGAAAATGGTCGATACAAACGATGAGTGGATTGTATCACGAACGGGAATTAAGGAGCGCCGGATCGCGGCAGAGCATGAGGCAACCTCTGACTTGGCTTTTTATGCGGCGGAGAAGGCCCTGCAAGCGGCAGGCATTTCAGCAGAAGAATTGGACTTGATTGTCGTAGCTACTGTTACACCAGATATGTCCTTCCCGTCCACCGCTTGTCTTGTGCAGAAGCGACTTGGAGCGACGAAGGCGGCAGCATTCGATTTGTCGGCAGCATGCTCTGGATTTGTATATGGACTTGCTAATGCAAGCAACTTTATTGCAATGGGCACATACAAGTATGCACTTGTAATCGGTGCAGAATGCTTGTCGCGCATCACGGATTACACGGATCGCAATACTTGCATCCTGTTCGGAGATGGTGCGGGTGCAGCGGTGCTTGGTCCAGTACCAGAAGGCCGAGGATTCCAATCCTTCGTGCTTGGCGCGGACGGCAATGGCGGTGAACTTCTGAAAATTGAAGCCGGCGGTTCGCGTATGCCTGCGTCGGCAGAGACGGTTGAAAACAAGCGCCATTATCTTTATATGAACGGGCGCGAAGTATTCAAGTTCGCTGTTCGCATTATGGGAAATGCGGCAGAAGAAGCGCTTGAGAAGGCTGGGAAGAAAAAGGAAGATATTAGCTTGATGGTCCCACACCAGGCGAATACGCGGATTATCCATGCAGCTCTGGAGCGGCTGAACCTGTCGGAGGACAAATGCGTTATTAATTTGCCTTACTATGCGAATACGTCGGCAGCTTCCATCCCGCTTGCACTTGCGGAGGCTGCAGAGCAAGGCCGCATTCAAGAGGGAGACACGATCCTGCTCGTTGGCTTCGGCGGCGGCTTGACATGGGGAGCTTCGGTTATCGTTTGGTAGAGGGATGTCCTTCTCCGTGATTAAGGAAAACACAGTTCTGATTTATACTCATTCATGGATAAGATTAAGGAGTGGACAATCTTGGGTAAAATTGCATTCGTTTTTCCTGGACAAGGTGCTCAAGCGGTTGGTATGGGCAAGGACGTCTATGAGGCCGTTCCTGCTGCACAGCAGGCTTTCGATACAGCAGAGCAGGTACTTGGATTCCCTCTGAAGGAGCTCGTATTTAATGGGCCGGAGGAAGACTTGAAGCAGACAGCAAATACGCAGCCAGCGCTTCTTGTTACAAGCTATGCACTGTATCGCGCGTTTGAAGCGTCTGGTGTTCGCCCAGACTTCGTCGCAGGACACAGCTTGGGTGAATATAGTGCGCTTGTTGTAGCGGGGGTCCTATCCTTCGAGGATGCAGTCGCAATTGTGCGGCAGCGCGGACAATTCATGGAGCAGGCTGTTCCGCATGGACAAGGTGCCATGGCGGCTGTATTAGGTGCAGAGCGCGAGCAGTTGGGAGCGCTATGTGATGATATTAGCCGAACAACAGGTTCCGTAGAGATGGCGAACGTAAACTGTCCTGGCCAAATCGTTGTATCAGGTACAGCAGAGGGTGTAGCGGCGGTTGCCGAACGTGGGAAGGAAGCTGGCGCTAAGCGTGTGAAACAACTGGAGGTTAGCGGGCCATTCCATTCGCTGTTGATGAAGCCAGCAGCAGAACGACTGGGCGAAGTCTTGAAGACCGTTGCCTTCCAAGATGCTTATGTGCCGGTTGTGGCCAATGTATCTGCACGTCCAGAGGAAGCGGGCGAGCTACTTCGTGAGCTGCTCGTAGAGCAAGTGTTCTCGCCAGTATTGTGGGAAGACAGTGTACGCTATATGATCGAGCAGGGCGTTGATACATTCATTGAGCTGGGTTCAGGCTCCGTTCTTGCTGGACTGATTAAGAAGATAGACCGTTCGGTGAAGATTGTATCGATCAATAGCCTGACAGCCATAGAAGCGTACCTTGCAGAATAATAGCAGTATTCATGCAATCGATTTATTCTTTATCTATCTTATGTCTGCAATTATCAATCTAGTGATGCTGGGCGTAACCCGCTGCGGTATACGCCCGGGCAAGTATAAGGGAGGAACATGACCATGTCGAGCTTTGAAGGCAAAGTGGCGGTTGTCACAGGCGCTTCTCGCGGCATAGGACGAGCAATTGCGCTAAGTCTAGCTGAGGCTGGTGCAGATGTTGTTGTGAACTATGCAGGCAGCGAAGCGGCAGCTAAGGATACTGCAGCTGCGATCGAGGCAATGGGACGCAAAGCCATCACCGTTCAAGCAAATGTGGGCAAGACAGAAGAAGCGGATCTCCTTGTAAAGACAGCGTTGGATCAATTTGGCCGTATTGACATATTGGTGAATAATGCCGGAATTACAAGAGATAATTTAATTATGCGGATGAAAGAAGAAGAGTTTGATCAAGTCATTGAGACGAATTTGAAGGGCGTATTCAATTGCGTGAAGGCAGTGACTCGCCCGATGATGAAACAGCGCTCTGGCCGTATTATTAATATCTCGTCCGTCGTGGGTGTAATTGGAAATCCGGGTCAAGCCAACTATGTAGCAGCTAAGGCTGGTGTAATCGGCCTTACTAAGGCGTCTGCGCGCGAGCTTGCATCCCGTGGCATTACCGTCAACTGCGTGGCGCCAGGCTTTATTGAGACAGATATGACGGATGCACTGTCTGAAGAGATGAAGGGACAGTTGCTTAGTCAGATCCCGCTTAATCGACTTGGTCAGCCAGAGCATATTGCGAAGGCGGTCCGCTTCTTGGCATCTGATGATGCGGAATATATGACAGGCCAGACGATCCATGTGGATGGCGGCATGTACATGTAGGAGGCTTCTCCGTTCATGGCAGCATGAACGTTAAGCGATATAATGGGTGGATGTGCATAAGTGTTGAGCAATCAGCAATGAACACCTCTCTCCTAATAAGTGGAAACGAATGTGAGAGATCAGGTCGTTTCTACCAGCAAGCCGTTTTGATATGGCAATTTACAATGTTTTTTCGTATAATACCAAAGAGGAGGTGAACCGGATGTCAGCAGAAGTGTTGGAGCGTGTAAAGCGCATCATCATTGAACGCCTTGGCGTTGATGAAGCAGAAGTAACGCTTGAAGCATCTTTCAAAGAGGATCTTGGCGCTGATTCCCTCGATGTTGTGGAATTGGTGATGGAATTGGAAGATGAGTTTGATATGGAAATCTCTGATGAAGACGCGGAGAAAATTACTTCGGTTGGAGAAGTAGTGAATTACATACAATCTCATACCTAAGTTACCGAGTCCCGTTCTTCGTTAACGGGACTTCTCCTCATTATTGCAATATCTGAATGTGGCGGTGTGCCGCATTCTCCATCATATAGAAGCTCGAACTGCAGAAGTAGAGGTGATTCTGATTGAAGCACAGAGTTGTAGTGACCGGCATGGGTGTTGTAACCGCGCTCGGCTCGGACATTGAGACATTCTGGAATAACCTGTTGGAAGGGAAGTCCGGAGTATCTCACATAGAAGCGTTTGATGTTACCGATTATCCGACGCAAATTGCCGCTTCCGTGAAGGATTTCAATCCAGAAGATTTCATGGATAAGAAAGAAACAAGGCGTATGGATCGATTCGTTCAATTCGCAGTAGCTGCGAGTAAGAACGCCTTGGAAGACGCAAAGCTGGACGTAAGAGAACAGACGAATCCAGATCGTGTTGGCGTTATCGTCGGATCCGGTATTGGCGGTCTTGGTACATGGGAAGATCAGCATACGATATTGATGGAAAAAGGCGTTAAGCGCGTTAGTCCATTTTTCATTCCGATGATGATTGCGAACATGGCATCTGGCCAAGTCTCCATCACAGTTGGAGCTCGCGGACCGAATACAGCAGCTGTATCCGCATGTGCGACGGGAACGCATTCCATCGGCGACGCTTACAAGATTATTCAGCGCGGCGACGCGGATGTAATGATCTGCGGCGGAGCAGAAGCGACGATCCGTCCGATCGGTATGGCAGGCTTCTGCGCGATGCGTGCGATGTCGACTCGCAACGATGAGCCAGAGCGCGCTAGCCGCCCGTTCGATGTAGACCGTGACGGATTCGTTATGGGCGAAGGAGCAGGCGTACTTGTTCTGGAGTCGCTGGAGCATGCTCTAGCACGCGGCGCTCGTATCTATGGGGAAGTTGCCGGCTATGGGATGAGCGGTGACGCTCACCATATGACAGAGCCTGACCCGACAGGAGCAGCATTGTGCATGAATCGTGCGCTGGCGGATGGCGAATTGGCACCAGAGCAGATTGATTACATCAACGCACATGGCACCTCGACTCCAGTAGGAGATCGTTCGGAGACGAAAGCGATCAAGTCAGCGCTAGGCGACCATGCGTATAAGACAGCAGTGAGTTCAACGAAATCCATGACAGGGCATCTTCTCGGTGCAGCAGGCGGCGTAGAGGCAGTCATTTGCAGCTTGGTACTGCAGCATGGCATGATTCCGCCGACGATCAACCTGGAAAATCAGGATCCGGAATGTGACCTCGATTACGTTCCGAACGTAGCTCGTAAAGCTGATGTTCAAGTAGCGATGTCCAACTCATTTGGCTTCGGCGGACATAACGCTACAATTGTCTTGAAGAAATACGAAGCATAAGGAGTCAGACAGTTGAGTGTAGAATTGAAGCAGTTACAACAGAAACTGAACATTCATTTTCGGAACAGACAGCTGTTGAAACAAGCGTTCACCCATGCTTCCTATGTGAACGAACACCGCTTCGGCCAGCACCAAGACAACGAACGCCTTGAATTCTTGGGCGATGCTGTGTTGGAGCTGACGGTGTCAGAATTTTTGTATCATCGATGTCCGACACGGCCCGAAGGGGAGTTGACTAAGATGCGTGCTTCCATCGTCTGTGAGCCATCTCTTGTCAAATTTGCTAACCAGCTTGGTTTCGGCAAGTATGTTCTGTTAGGCAAGGGAGAGGAGCTGACGGGAGGACGTACGCGTCCCGCATTGTTGGCGGATGTTTTTGAATCGTTCATCGGCGCGCTTTATTTGGATCAAGGCTTGGAGGTGGTGCGGGATTTTCTGCGTGAGCATATCTTCCCGCAAATCACGCTTGACGGCAAGCTGCAGACGAATGATTACAAGACACAGCTGCAGGAATTGACACAGCATCACAATCTGGGTTCGCTCGAATATCGAATTATCGAAGAGCGCGGCCCAGCACATGAACGTGAATTCGTATCTGAAGTATGTATGGGTGACGAATGTTTAGGTCGCGGAGTTGGCCGTTCGAAGAAAGAAGCGGAACAACAAGCCGCGGCACAGGCGCTCGAGCAATTAGTCATTCCGAAATCATAACGTACTGTAAGGCCGGCGCGTGCGTCGGCCAGTTTCGCAGAAAGAGCAAAGAACAGCGCGCGAAGCGAGCGGAATTGGGGCTGCTTACAGGCTGGTTTTTGCTCTTTCTTTGTCCGAAGCTACGTTACCGCGCGGAAATTTGACAGCATGTCCATGCGACGATTCGGATTCGCGATATGGTACAATAATCGTTGAGGTGATCGTAGAACGATGTTCTTAAAAAGGTTAGAACTGGCGGGCTTTAAATCGTTCGCGGATCGGACGGAATTAGAGTTCGTCCAGGGAATCACCGGCGTTGTCGGCCCAAACGGCAGCGGAAAGAGTAATATCTCTGACGCAATCCGTTGGGTGCTCGGGGAACAGAGCGCCAAGTCACTTCGCGGCGGCAAGATGGAAGACATTATCTTTGCAGGCAGTGATGCGCGCAAAGCAGTGAACTATGGAGAAGTGTCCTTAACGCTCGATAACAGCGATGAGACGCTTCCGCTTGATTTCAATGAAGTGACGGTGACACGTCGTGTGCATCGAAGCGGCGACAGTGAATATTTTATTAATAAGCAAGCTTGTCGATTGAAGGATATTACCGAACTGTTCATGGACACAGGAATCGGGAAAGAAGCATATTCCATTATCGGACAAGGCCGAATTGAAGAAATCCTCAGTACTCGTTCAGAAGATCGTCGTGGGATATTTGAAGAGGCGTCTGGGATTGTGAAATACAAGTCTCGGAAGCGAGACGCGAAGAAGAAGCTGGATGAGACCGAGCAGAACTTGCTCCGCATTCACGATCTTGTGGTGGAACTAGAGGATCAGATCGGGCCGCTTAAGGAGCAGTCTGAGAAGGCTAGACACTATAAGCAGCTTCGTGAATGGTTGAAGAACAAAGAAATTGCAGTCTATGTTCATCAAATTGAGGAGCTTCACGTCACTTGGCAGCAGGCGAACGAGAAGCTAGGACAGTTGAAGGAACGTGAATTGTCCTTGTCAACGGTAGTGAGCGAGCATGATGCCAAGCTGGAAGTGCACCGCATTGAGCTTCGCAAGCTGGAAGAGGAGCTCGAGAAGCTCCAGGCAACGCTTCTTCATTACAGTGAGGAATATGAGAAGTGCGAAGGACAAGGCGAGGTACTGAGGGAGCGCAAGCGGAATCTGACGTCCAATGAGCAGCAGATGAAGACAACGCTGACGACGACTTCGGAACGAATGCGTGCGAAGCAGTTGGAAGTGCAATCAGTTCGCGAGAAGCTGTTGGCCTTGCAGACTGAACTGGCTGAAATTCGCGGACTTATCGTTGCCGAAGAGACACGGCTTGCTGGCGTAGCTGGCGGGACAAGCTCAGACGCGGAAGAGAGCTTGAAGGGTCAGCTGCTCGAAGTAATGAATCAAATGGCGCAGCAGCGCAATGATATTCGCTACTATGACCAGCAGAAGGAATCCCTGCAAAAGCGTCTCGATAAAATGAATACAGCACGCAACAAGCGCGAGCAGGAGCAGAAGGATCTTCAGAAGAAGGTCGAAGATGCCAAGCGCCGTAGTGAAACGCTAACGGAAGATTTGGCGTACATTCGTAATCGTTATCTTACAGAGAGTGAGCAGTTGAAGCAGGATGAGTCGCTTCTCGCCGAGACGGAGCAGGCTGTGCGCAAATGGCAGCAAAAAGCCGATGCAATGGTATCTCGTCGTGATACGATGCAGGAGCTGCAAAATGACTTTGACGGCTTCATGCTCGGCGTACGGGAAGTGCTTAAGGCTGCACGTCGACCGAATGGATTGCAGGGCGTACACGGTGCGGTCGCGGAATTGATCCGTGTGCCAGAGCAATTGGAGACGGCGATTGAGACTGCACTTGGCGCAGCCTTACAGCATATCGTTATGGAGAATGAGTCGGTATCGCGAAATGCCATCATGTTCCTGAAGCAGCGTCAATTAGGACGTGCGACATTCTTGCCGCTGGATGTTATTCGACCACGCTCCTTACATGAGACAGACCGTCGTATTGTGAATGGTACGGAAGGCTTTGTAGGTGTAGCGGCGGATTTGGTAAAGTCGGACGACATGTATGCAAGTATTGTCGGCAGCTTGCTCGGCAATGTGGTCATTGCGAAATCGCTGGAAGATGCGAACCGAATTGCGGCGAAGCTGCAGTACCGTTATCGTGTGGTGACGCTTGAAGGCGATGTTGTCAATGCCGGCGGCTCGATGACAGGCGGAAGCTTGAATAAGAAGAGCGCGAACCTGCTCGGACGCCAGCGTCAATTGGAACAGCTGGAAGCAGATATTAAGGAAGCTGATAAGCAGCTTGTCAAGCTGACGGAGACGTATACGGAGCTGAAGCAGCGCACAACGACGGGGCTGAAGCGGCTCGATGACCTTCGCGAGCAAGGCGAAACGAAGCGCATCAATGAGCAGCAGCTGACGAGCGAGATTGCGCAGCTGGAGAAGGAAGAACGCCAGTTGGCAGAAGCGCTCGAGATGGAGCAGCAGGAGCTTACGCACGCTGCGGAGGAGATGTCCACGCTGGACGCTGGGCGTCGTACAGCGGAGGCTCGGCTTGACGAGTTGAAGATTGATGAGGATCGTCTGCATGTCTCGATTGAGTCAGCGGAATCTGCACGCAAGGCGAACGAGTCAGAGAAGGAAGTGCTGCAATCGCAGCTTACGGACTTGAAGGTTCGCCAAGGGAAGCTCGATCAGGAATCATTCTCGCTGCAGGAGCAGCTGACACGCTCTGAGCAGGAAGCCAAGGCGTATGAACAAGAGTATACGCAGTTGACGCAAGGGTTGATTCAGGTACAGATTGATCTGGAGACCGCTGAGCGTGAGACGATGAAGCAGACTGAGGACTTGAACCATTTCCATGTGAAGAAACAAGAAACGGGCAAGCAGATTGAGTTCAAACGTGCGGATCGTGCGCAATGTGTGGCAAGACTGGAGCTTGCAGAAAGCGATACGAAGGAGCAGCGTACGGAGCTGAAGCAAGTGGAGGAGTCGATGCGTCAGACGGAGATTCAAGCTAATCGCCTTGACGTAGAACTGGATAACTTGCTGCGCAAGCTGAGTGAAGAGTACGAGATTAGCTTTGAACTAGCCAAGCATCGATACGTAGTACCAGAGAACATTGAGGAAGCGAAGCTGGAAGTGCGCGATCTGAAGAAACAGATTGCAGCGCTTGGTGAAGTAAACCTTGGTGCTATCGATGAGTTTGAACGTGTGAATGAGCGCTATCAGTTCCTAAGTGAACAGAAAAATGATCTGATCGAAGCGAAGACGACGCTCTATCAAGTCATCCGTGAGATGGATGACGAGATGTCGAAGCGGTTCAAAGCAACATTCGATGCGATCCGCAAGCAGTTCGTTGTCGTGTTCTCCAAGCTGTTCGGCGGTGGACGGGCTGATCTCGTTCTGATTGATCCAGAACATATATTGGAAACGGGGATTGACATTGTGGCACAGCCACCAGGCAAGAAGCTGCAAAATTTACAGCTGTTGTCCGGCGGTCGAGCGTGCCTTGACAGCAATGGCGCTGCTATTTGCGATATTGCACGTGAAGCCAGTGCCGTTCTGCGTGCTTGATGAGGTTGAAGCGGCACTCGATGAAGCGAACGTTACACGCTTCGCCCAATATTTGCGTGAATTCTCCGAGCAGACTCAGTTTATCGTCGTCACGCATCGCAAAGGGACGATGGAAGAAGCTGATGTACTGTACGGTGTCACGATGGAAGAGGGCGGCGTATCAAAGCTCGTATCCGTGAAGTTGGAAGATGACGAAGCAATCATTGCATAAGGGGCGGGGAAGGACATGAGTTTTTTTAAGAAGCTGAAGGAAAGCATTGCGGCAAAGACCGAGTCCGTAACGAACATTTTCAAGGAAGGCTTGGAGAAAACTCGCAAAGGGCTCGTGGAGAAAGTAACGGAGCTTATTACGCGGCGCAAAAAGATTGATGAAGCTTTCTATGAAGAACTTGAAGAAATCTTAATCGGTGCCGATGTTGGCGTGGCAACGGTTATGAACTTGATTGACGAGCTTCGCGAAGAGGTGAAGAAGCGTAAAATTGAGGACGCAGCTGAGCTGCAACCGGTATTGTCCGAGAAGCTTGTCGGGCTTCTGCGTGGCGATGATACAAGCAAGCTGAATATGAATCCGAATGGCATGACGGTTATTTTGTTCGTCGGTGTCAACGGTGTCGGCAAGACGACTACGATCGGAAAATTGGCACATCGGTTCAAGCAGGAAGGTAAATCTGTCCTTCTCGCTGCCGGAGACACATTCCGTGCCGGGGCAATTGAGCAATTGGAAGTATGGGGCCAGCGTGCAGGAGTCGATGTCATTAAGCAACAGGCAGGCTCTGATCCTGCTGCGGTGATGTTCGATGCGGTGCAGGCTGCGAAGCAGCGCAATGTTGATGTACTGCTATGTGATACGGCGGGTCGCTTGCAGAACAAGTCGAACCTGATGGAAGAACTGAACAAGATCTTCCGTGTCATTCAGCGTGAAGTACCTGACGCTCCACATGAGGTGTTGATGGTGCTTGATGCAACCACAGGGCAGAATGCTCTCAATCAAGCGAAGCTATTCGGCGAGAAGAGTGGAGTTACCGGTTTGGTGCTCACGAAGCTTGATGGTACAGCAAAGGGCGGTATCGTCATAGCAATCCGTCAAGAATTGAACTTGCCTGTGAAGCTGGTCGGACTTGGCGAGAAGATGGGGGATTTGCAGGAATTCGATTCCGAGCAGTTCGTCCATGCCTTGTTCGCAGGATTGATTGCAGAAGCAGAGCAAGCAGAAGATGAGCAAGCGGATGATCAGCAAGCTTAAATCGAATCTGAATACGGATAGAAGGCGTCCCATTTTGGGACGCCTTTCTTTGCAAGATGATGCTGGTTGAGAAGAAGGAATGGTTTCTTTTACCTCTTGTTATCCACAGGTATTTTGAATATGAGCTTGTGCATAGCGATATCAAATTTGTAGAGTGCTGCGCTGCGAAAGCGGCTGATTGGACAAATCAGGCAGAGCCTGAGCGTTTGATAATTGCCTGCATTCCCGAAATGCAAAATGCGTACAGCCCTGGCATTGAACGTTAACAATACGAGTCAGTGCATAATCTATGGCAATTCCAGTACGTTGGAAGAAATGTTCAGTCCCGATCATCGTTGCCAGACCCGTTTTGTTCATGATCCCTTCAGGTTGGGGAGCAATGCCGGTTATCAGCACGATTCCTCCATGCTGGCGGATGCGACTAACGAATGTAGATAGATGCGCAGCGGCTGTTGTATCCATATACGGCACGCGACCCATTCGCAAGATTAGTACACGAGGAGTTTCCTCGAATTGTGATGCGAGTGATTGCTCCAGCATATGAGCAGCACCAAAAAACAGCGTTCCTTCGATGCTTACGATACTAATTTGCGGGCATTTTCGTCCATCATTTACGACTCTCGCAGATACTTTGGCTTTGTGATCCTGCGGATCGGGCAGAACTTTATTCACCTTCACTTCTTCACTCATTCGTTTGATGAACAAAATAATGGACACCGCGAGACCTGCTTGAACGGCGACTGTCAGGTTCGTGAACACAGTGAGCAAAAAGGTAATACATAAAATAAGTGAATCTGCCGTTTTGGTACGTGCAATCTTCGCAAATGTTTTACGCTCGCTCATGTTCCAGGCAACCATCATCAATATCGGTGCCATTGCAGCGAGTGGGATTGCCGAAGCATAAGGAGCAAGGAATAGCAGCACGAGCAGTACGACGATGGCATGCACCATCCCGGAAATCGGAGAAGCGGCTCCGCTGCGTATATTGGTTGCCGTACGAGCAATTGCTCCGGTTGCAGGAATTCCCCCGAACAATGGTGCAATCATATTCGCAATGCCTTGCCCGATCAGCTCGCGATTGCTGTTGTGTCTTTCACCTGTCATGCTGTCGGCAACAAGCGCGGATAACAGAGATTCCACTCCGCCGAGCAGTGCAATGACGAATGCAGGTTGAAGCAGCAGAATGATACGATCCCAGCTTAGCGCTGGCCAGTGGAAAGCTGGAATGCCGCTAGGTATCGTACCGAACGTCGTTCCAATCGTAGCAACCTGATCAGGATACAACCAGGCTGCTGCCAAACTGGCTAAGAGTAGACCGACTAGAGAAGCCGGGATCTTCGGTATATACTTCGGCACGAGAAGGAGGGCAGCAAGACAAATACAGGATGTTAGAACACTGTAGATGTTGAACGCTGGGATATGATTGAGCAGCTCGCGCATATTGGCGATGAAGCTGTCCTGCTTCTCTAGATGAAGCCCTAAAAAATCGGCAATTTGACCTGTAAAAATAATGACGGCAATCCCTGAGGTAAAACCGATGGTTACTGGCCGCGGGATGAAACGTATTACGGCTCCTAAGCGCAGCAATCCCATCAATACAAGCATAATACCTGCAAGGAAGCCAGCGATTAGCAGGTTCTCAAATCCATATTGCATGACAATGGCGAACAAAATCGGGATAAATGCCCCGGTAGGGCCTCCGATTTGAAACTTGGATCCACCAAGCAACGAGATAAAAAATCCGGCGATTATGGTCGTATATAAGCCATATTCAGGCTTGACGCCGGAGGCTATGGCAAATGCCATGCCTAATGGGATGGCAACCACACCGACAATTAAGCCTGCAATCATATCTTTCTTGAATGATTGGAAGCTGTAGTTGGCATAGCGTCCGCACCACAACGGTTTCATGTATAATACCCACCATTTCTAAATATTTGATTATTTGAATATTTAAAATGATAAAGGTGTTTCGCATACCTGTCAAAGCGTATAGGAAGGGGTGTGGCATGCTTTTATACAAAAAAGAGAGGAAACAGGAGTCACGGACTCATATTCCTCTCTTTTTTAGGACGATTCTTGGTTTTTCATGTTTTTCAGCATGGATATGGAATTGACTAGGTGATTGTTGAATATTTGCTTCGCGACTTCAAGTAAATCCTTGATCATTGGGTCACGCAAGGAATAAATGACAGAGGTTCCATCCTTAACGCCGTACACCACGTTTTTATTGCGCAGAACAGCCAACTGCTGCGATACAGAAGATCCTTCCGTGCCAAGTATGGCTTGTATCTCGTTAACCGTTTTATCCCCTTCACATAAGATCTCAAGTATCTTAATTCGAAGAGGATGCGCTAAAGCTTTGAAAAACTCCGCCTTAAAATGCTGAATATCCGGATACATGATGGCTTTCTCCCTTATTCACAATAAAAGATTCAAAATAGGTTAGTGTTAGTTTACCACAAAACGAACGTTCGCGAAAAAGGGATTGCAAAATCAAGTTCGAATGAAGATGTATTGAAGATTGAAATATAAGCGAGATTTATACTACCATAAAATACTATAACTTATATTTTCAGATTATATTGACAGTTAGATCAAATCTCAATATGATGTACAGGTGATAATGATTCTCAGTGATGATGTGAAGTGTATTTAGCTTTATGTTGGACACCAGGGGGTAGTAACTTTTGAAAAAGAAATATCAAGCAATACTAGCGATTTTATTCACAGTGCTTCTTGTTGCGGGATGCGGCTCTCAAGTAAGTGAGGGCAGCCAAGCCGGTGGAAATCAATCAGCCGCTAAGGAGACAGAAGCCGTGCAAGAAATTAAGCATGAGCTCGGTACAACAGAAGTGAAAGGATCGCCCAAGCGGGTCGTTGTGCTCGAATATTCATTTGTTGATGCACTTGCATCACTTAATTTGAAGCCTATCGGCATTGCCGATGACGGAAATAAAGATCGAATTTTGAAGAGTCTGGCGGATAAGATTGGAGATTATACGTCAGTTGGAACTCGCAAGCAGCCAAGCCTGGAGGTAATAAGCTCCCTGCAACCGGATTTGATTATCGCGGATTGGAAACGTCATAAAGCGATTTATGAAGACTTGAAGCAAATTGCTCCTACAATCGTGCTGAAGAGTCTAGAAGCAAGCTATGAAGACAATTTGGCTTCCTTCCAGACGATAGCGGATGCCCTGAACATGAGTGAGGAAGGGAAAAAGCGGTTGGAGCAGCATAAGGATAAAATCAATGCTTTGAAGGCTCAAGTGCCACCATCAGACGAGAAGCAGACCGTCATGTCGGCTGCTTTGCGCAAAGAAAGCTTCAAGGCGCATACATCTTCCTCCTATGACGGAGCCGTATTGGAAAAGGTCAGCCTGATGAATGCAATACAGGATGCGAAGGAACCCTATGCGGAGCTAACATTGGAGCAGTTGCTGAATATCAATCCCGATATTTTGTTTCTGATGAAGACAGACGGAGAGCAAACGATCGTGGACGAGTGGTCCGTCAATCCGTTGTGGCAGGAGCTCAAGGCCGTGAAGAACCAAAAGGTCATTGAAGTTGATCGCAATTTATGGACACGCTGGCGTGGCATCGTTGCCGGGGAATTAATGATGGAAGAAGCAATTTCGAAACTGTATGGCAGCGGGAAAGCGGAGAAATAATTTGTGCGACAGGAAGCGGGCGAGGTAGGCGTTACTTGTTAACGCCTACTTTTTGTCTGCCTAGGAACGAGAAAAAAGGAGGCATTGTAAGGCATGACGGGATTACATCGCGGCGGAAGGCGCAAGGCGTTCGGCCTGTCACTGCTGCTTGGCTTCGCATTATTATCGGCAGGGGTCATGATTAATGTGTCACTGGGCTCTTCCTCGATTTCATTACCTACTTTGCTGAAGGCCTTGTTCTTCGCGGACAGAACGAAGGAGATGCTCATTGTGCAGGAGATCCGATTGCCACGTGCGCTAATCGCGATTCTGATCGGTGCGAGTTTGGCAGTTGCGGGTACGATTATGCAGGCGATGACGCGCAACCCGCTTGCTAATCCACAGGTGTTCGGCGTCAATGCGGGCGCTTCGCTCGTAGTCGTAGCATCGACGGTATTCCTGCCGGAGTTGACGCAGCAGCAGCTTGTTTATTCTGCATTTGCGGGAGCGGCTCTGGGCGGCTTTATCGTGTATTTCATCAGCGCAGGTGGGGATTTGAAGCCGGCTCGACTCGCCATTGCCGGAATGACCATCCATTTTTTCCTTTCGTCCATAACACAAGGATTGATCTTGTTCCATGAGAACACGACGGACAGCATTCTCTATTGGCTGGTTGGCGCGATAGGTAATCGGAATTGGCACCATGTCGGCGTGCTTCTTCCATGGGCATGCATCGGCTTGTTGGGTGCTTTGGCTCTGTCGAAGCCGTTAACGATGCTGAGTATGGGGGATGATGTGGCAAGGGGGCTCGGGGCAAGAATCGAGGCAACGCGATTCGCTGGCGGTCTGCTCGTTATTATTTTGGCGGGAGGATCCGTGTCTGTTGCCGGCCCAATTGGCTTCGTAGGTCTACTGGTGCCGCATATCGTTCGGCTGATGGTCGGCGTTGATCTGCGTTATGTCCTGCCTTGCTCCGCCCTGTATGGATCAGTTCTGTTGGTGTATGCGGATATTGTTTCGCGCTATATATCGTATCCATATGAGGCGCCAATTGGGATTGTTACTGCCATGCTGGGGACACCATTCTTCTTGTACTTGGCATATGCGGGAGGGAAGCACAATGAATAAATCTGCAAATATGGCGCGCCGCCATCGGCTCGTCGTGCTCGCATTAGTTGCACTGCTTCTCATCGTGGGTCTGATCAGTCTTGGAGTGGGGCGGTCTATATAACGCCGAACCAAGTGATCGAGACAATGTTGGGGCATAGCAAGGAACATGCGTTCATCCTTGGCAAATACCGTTCGCCCAGAATCGTATTGTCCGTTCTTGTGGGTGCCGGGCTTGCTATATCAGGAGTTGTCCTGCAGGGCGTACTGCGGAATCCGCTGGCCTCTCCGGATGTGATCGGAATTACGAAGGGGGCAGGCCTGGCGGCTTGTGCAACCATTATTTTATTTCCCGGGTCATCGGCAGTCGTACTACCTTTATCCGCTTTTGCAGGAGCGGCTTTGGTAGCCCTGCTTCTATTTGCATTCGTATACAGGCGCGGAGCTCGTCCCACGACGCTGGCACTGACGGGCATAGCGCTTGGAGCGATGTGCGATGCAGGCATCCAGTACTTCATGTTCAAATATCCGGTCAGCGTCAATGCAGCACTTATTTGGCTTACCGGAAGCATATGGGGCAGAGGCTGGGACGAGGTGATGGGTGTGCTGCCGTGGATACTGACACTCATCTCGCTTGCGCTGCTGCTGTCTTCAAGGCTGGATGTACTGAGCCTGGGCGATGATGTAGCGACAGGCCTGGGAGAACGGGTGAAGCGTATTCGTCTTGCGCTGATGGCAGTTTCCGTATCCTTGGCAGGAGCATCGGTGGCAGTTGTCGGAGCGATTGGCTTCGTGGGCTTGATCGCTCCGCATATGGCGCGCCGGCTTGTTGGCGCCAAACATGGCATTCTATTGCCCGTATCAGGCTTGTTAGGCGCTATCTTGGTGTTGACGGCCGACACGCTTGGACGCGCTCTCGTTCCGCCAATCGAATTCCCGGCGGGGTTAGTAACTGCCGTAATCGGGGCTCCGTATTTCCTCTACTTATTGCGCAGAGAACGTAAGATTCGTTCCTAGCTATCGTTGTCTTTCATAGGCGAAATATGGAGGCGGATGATATAATAATAAGCATATCGTTCCAGTTTAGGATGGTGAGCCTGTGGATTACGCGAGTTTAAGTAAAGAGGTTTCTTACGCGCTTCGTCATGCGCCATGGGAGTATGAGTTGGAGATGGATGAAGAGGGTTGGGTGGGGGTTGAACAACTTTCCCATGCACTTCACTTCAGCCATCCAGAGCGAAGTTTGCTAGAGACAGACTTTGTAAGAATGATTGAGCTGTCAGACAAGAAAAGGTTCGAGGTGCTGGATGGAAGGATTCGAGCATTGTATGGCCATTCGATACCGCACAAAATAAAGAAAAGCGCTGCTCATCCGCAAGACCTGCTGTATCACGGAACGTCTCGGCGCATCGTAGACCAAATACGGAGAGAAGGACTGCACCCCATGGCGAGACAGTATGTTCACCTGTCTGCGGATCAAGAGACGGCCATGGTTGTAGGAAGACGAAAGGACAGTAGCCCTGTAATACTTGTCATTGATGCGGCGAGAGCCGCGCATGAAGGAACTTTGTTCTATCACGGCAATCATACGATCTGGCTAGCTGATTTCATTGCACCGCAATATATAAGTGAATAAATGTGGACGTTGCAAAGACGGGGAGCCTGAAGTGGCTCTCCGTCCTCTTCATTATTGACAGCATTTTTTTGCGAGTTAGGTGGAGTAAGGAGTATTGTCCTCCGAGATTGAAGCTCCTTGCTTGCGCCGCAATAAAAATCCTGTAACGGAAGACAGCAGATACATCGTGCCGCCAACGATATATACGGCCTGTGCTCCCCAAATATCGGAGATTGTTCCGGCGAACAGCACGGAAACTCCGAACAATATGTATGAGATGGTGCTCTGAGCAGCAAAAACATGCGGCTGCTCATCAAGTGGGGTGATGTGCTGCACATAGGTACGCTGGGCAATATCTCGAAGCTGGTAAAATGGACCCATCAGAACTACGATAGCTAAAGCGACGAATGCTTGCGTATTCCATGCATATCCGTATACAAGCAAGCTAACTCCAAATGATCCGATCAGAATCGTGCCAACTAGATGTTTATGAATGCGTGCAGACAGTTTCAGCGTAAGGAGTCCGCCGAGAATCGTTCCCGCGTAATAGGCTGCATTAATATATCCCCACCAGGCTTCATCCTTATGAAGCACCTCTTGCGCAAAGACGAGTGTCACACCGCCAATCCATATTCCGCCTGCAACGCCCTCTAAGATGTCCATCCATGTAATGACGCGCAGCTTTGGATGTGTGAACAGGTACGTCCAGCCGGCCATAATGGAATGAGATTTCTTATCTGCGCCTACACTTGATTCTTGATTATGCGACAATCGCAAGATACAGAGACAACCAAGAAAGAGAAGGCCTGCGGACAATTGAAGAACAAGGGAATGTCCAAGCTTAGCAACGAGAATTCCTCCCATAGTCCATCCAAGCAGAGACAGCATTTGCATGCTGGTCGAAACCAGGCTGTTGGCGTGAACTCTCTTATCCTCTTCAACTAGGCGTGGATATAAGGCGTTTGCCGCTGCAGAAGCACAGCCTTCTACGTATCCGATACCAACTATGGCACAAAAAGAATAGGCGAGAAACTGTGTTGTCGATAACATTGTTGCAAGCGGCGATATAGAAAAGGCGACAACAGCTGATAATGCGAATTGCAAAAGCAAAAACAATCGCGTAACATGAGCGATACTCATGCGGCGGTACCAGATTGGCAGCATGAAGCTGCTCGCCAGAATCGCCATTGAACGGACAAAGGACACGGCTCCGGCAAAGGCAGCTGAATCCGTCATTTGGTAGACTGCTGCAATCAATGTCATCATGTACAGAGATCCTGCAAGATTAGCGAAGGATCTGCTGGATAGAAGCGAGTAGAACGAACGATTCAATGCGTCTCACATCCTATGCAATTTCATAATTTTAACATTATAGCATGGATGATCTTTCTTTTTAATAACTATTTTAAAAAAATAATAATACTAGACTGGATGAATTGAAGCTCTCATCATTCCGTTTTGTTTCTCTTATGATGGAAGGTCGCTTTCAATAACATCTTGACGTCCTTCGATGCTTTCAAAATGTCAAATACCTTCACTTTGCTAAACGCTCCTTGTTAAACTCGAATGCGCCCATCACTGAATATGTAATGTGCTTCATCTCTTTCCTATCACTAGCATGGCTGTCTAGCTGATTGCGTATGGCAATATGATTGTACAGCCCTCTTGCCTTCAATCAAATCGCGCTTCGATTTTGGATAGATGCTCGAGCATGCGGTGAGACGCGAGATTGTCATCCTGCGCGTCGATTGCCTCGTAGATTCGCCGATGTTCTTCCAGAAGCTGAGTGGTGGAGGAACGCTCTCCGAACAACCACATGCGTCTAGTCTCACCCATATGCTCAGCACATTTCTGATGGAACATTTGCAGCATCGGAATAAGTACTTCATTGTGACTGGCCTCAGCCAGCAGAACATGGAACAGGAAGTCATCATGCTGACTAGCTTCTTCATCCTCCAGATGCTTCTCCATACGATGCAGACACGCGGCCATAGCCTGCAAATCAGCGGAAGTACGTCTTTTGGCTGCGAGTCCGGCTGATCCAACCTCTATCATCTTACGAACCTCGATCAGTGACTTCACAGACTCTACATCGGTAAGCCATCCTTGCAGTTGCTCAGATGGTGTTTGCTCATACTTACGTACAAAGGTTCCGCCGCCGTGACGGATATCAAGCCAGCCCATTGCCTTAAGTGCGCTGAGGGCCTCACGTATGGTAGAACGACCTACAGCATATTGTTGAGCAAGTGCTTCGACAGAAGGCAGCTTGTCGCCGGGCATATAAATTCCTCCACGCAGCTGCTCTAGTAAATATTCTTGAATGAGCTCTGAGCCTTTTTTTAATCGAAATTCGGTCATGTTGCTGTGAGCCTCTCTTTCTGAAATATTAAATCAAAAATAATAAATATTATAAAATTATTTTTTGAAATCGAGTGACATTTGTCTCAATCATACGTTATAATATGCCAAAAGTCATCAGATGACCTGAACAATTCAGCAGATGTGGAGGAGACTGTTGAATCGTTCACTTCAGATGTTGACTTGGATCCAAGACACCAAGGAGGAGTTCATTCATGATAACGATTGAAGCACGCGAGCGACTGCTCAAGCTGCTTGGGCCAGAGCGGTATCGCGATGATAAGGAGAGCTTGGTCACGCATTCTTATGATGCTACACCGATGATGCAGTCTCTGCCTGATGCTGTTGTATATCCGGAATCGACAGCAGACGTGCAGGAGATCTTGCGCACGGCGAACGAATACCGTATTCCCATTGTTCCTAGGGGCGCTGCAAGCAACCTATGCGGCGGAACTGTCCCTGTAGCAGGGGGAATCGTTGTAGCCATGACTCGTATGAATAAGCTCATTGAAATGGACACCGAGAACCTTACAGCAACCTTCCAGCCTGGCTTGAACACGAAGACGTTCCATCGGGAAGTGGAGAAGCGTGGACTGTTCTATCCGCCTGACCCAAGCAGCATGTCCATCTCAACCTTGGGCGGCAATATCATGGAAGGGGCCGGCGGCCTGCGCGGTTTGAAATACGGAACGACGAAGGATTATGTGATTGCACTCGAGGCGGTACTGCCGAATGGCGAAGTGATCCGGACGGGAGGCAAGTTGTACAAGGATGTCGCAGGCTACGATTTAACGAAGCTGTTAGTAGGCTCCGAAGGAACGCTCGCGTTGATTACAGAGGCAACGGTTAAGCTGCTGCCCGCACCGGGTATCCGCAAGACAATGCTCGTATCCTATAAAGATATTTATGCTGCTGCCCGCAGCGTGTCACGTATTGTAGGCGCTGGCATCATCCCAGCAACACTTGAATTCATGGATCAGCCAACGATTCGCGTGGTTGAGGAGTATAATCATATCGGGCTTCCAACAGACATGCAGGCAGTTCTGCTTATTGAACAGGACGGTCAAGATGAGAATGTTGTCATGCGAGATATGGAAGCGATTGCAAAGATATGCAGTGAGGAAGGTGCAGATCGCGTTCAGACTGCGAAGGATGAAATCGAGGCTGAACAGCTGATGAAGGCACGCCGCAGCGCATTGTCCACATTGGCGCGTATTCGCCCAACGACAATTTTGGAGGATGCGACCGTACCGCGCTCGAAGATTGCAGAAATGGTATTGGCCATCAATCGTATTGCAGAGCAATATGGGGTAAATATTTGTACGTTCGGTCATGCAGGAGACGGCAATCTTCATCCGACCTGTCCGACAGATGCGCGGAATGAGGATGAGATTCACCGTGTTGAGCAAGCGTTCGCGGATATCTTCGAGGAAGCGATTCGCTTGGGCGGTACGATTACGGGTGAGCATGGAGTCGGTACGGTGAAGGCTCCATATCTTGAATGGAAGGTTGGATCTACAGGCATCGACGTGATGAAAGGCATTAAGCAAGTGTTCGATCCAAATGGAATTATGAATCCAGGCAAAATATTTGCTAAGGCTGCTCGCAAGAGGCTGGTGGTTTCCCGATGAGTCAACAACAACTAGAGAAGACAAACAATCCGCTGCAGAAAGAACTCGTGAAGACGCTCGATTATGAGCAACTGATGAACTGTATGCGCTGTGGTTTTTGTCAGCCGACTTGCCCGACTTATCAAGAGACTGGATTGGAAGCTGCTTCCCCTCGTGGACGAATTGCACTCATGAAGGCAGTAGCAGATGGCATTATGGAACCGGATGAATCTTTCCAGAAACAGATGAACTTGTGCTTGGGCTGTAGGGCCTGCGAGCCTGTATGTCCGTCGGATGTGAAATACGGTCAGCTGCTTGAGCAGACGAAAGAAGCCATGCATACGCACAATAAGCCGCCGGTTGCAGTGAAGGGATTGAATCGCATCGCGCGACCTGTATTTATGAAGCATGCACGACTGCTGCGCATGAGCAAATTGCTGCAAACGTATCAACGCTCAGGATTGCAGCGTTTTGCACGGAATAAAAACTTGCTTCGCTGGCTTCCTCCACAAATGCAAATGATGGAGCGCATCCTGCCTGAAGCGGACAGCCAAGGTGTAGTGAAGCGGGCTGGTGGACGTCACTTCCTGGCCAAAGGCGAAAAGCTTGGCACAGTAGGGTTATTCCGTGGGTGTATTATGGACGTCTTGTTCACTGAGACGAATGTAAATACAATCCGATTGCTGACCGAATCCGGCTATGATGTAATCATCCCTGAATCGCAGGGCTGCTGTGGCGCTTTGTTTGCTCATGGCGGAAGTGATACGGCTACGGCTAGGGATTTGGCTAAGCAAAATATTGATGCGTTCCGTGACGCGGGTGTTGATTACATTGCCTCAAATGCAGGCGGATGTGGAGCGTTGCTTGTAGAGTATGATCATTTGCTGAAGGAAGAGTCGGAATGGGTGGAGCCGGCTAAGAAATTCGCAAAGCAAGTGAAGGATATCAGTGATTTGCTTATGCGTTCACAGCGTTGGAGCAATCTTCCGGTAATGCCGCAAGGCAACTGTGGGACTGCTGAATCATCCGAACCATCTGAAACGGTAACCTATCAGGATTCCTGCCATTTGCGGAACGTTATGCGGGCTTCCAATGGTCCGAGACAACTCATTCGTCGTATTCCTGGCATTCGTTACAATGAGCTGGAAGGCGCGGACGTATGTTGTGGATCCGCAGGTATTTACAACATAGTACAGCCAGACATGGCGAATTCGATCGTAGATCGGAAGATGGATGCTGTTCGCGAGACTCACGCTTCGATTATCTTGACTAGCAACCCTGGCTGCTTAATGCAAATGAAGGTAGGCGTAGAACGGGATGGCGTAGCTGAGCAAGTGAAGGTCATGCATGTCGTAGATTATTTTGCGGAAAAAATGTTGAAGTAATATTTCAGGTTATCTATAATAATCTTGTAATTATATTTTAATAACATACTAATTGACATCCATGGAGTCAATTCTCGGGGAAGATTGACTTCATCGTAGGAGGGGTTAAATGTGAACGTCATTCCACTTAATGAAGCATGGGCGGAGCCGATGTGCGAGTTGTGGAACCGTGAACTGGGCGACCTGTTCCCAATGAGACAACAGCTGTTCGTGCAAAATAGCTTCCAAGATGCAAACGTTTACTTGCCTGGCTCCTGGATCGCCCAAGATTCAGACGGCAGCATTCTAGGATTTGTCATCGCGAAGAAATGGCAGGAAACGGAGCGTGAGATGAAGCTAGGAGAAGGAGGAGGCTGGATTCAGGCACTTGTCGTTCGTTCCGAAGCAAGAGGGAAGGGGATAGGCTCTGAATTGCTCGGTCGGGCTGAAGAGGCATTGCGTGAAGCTGGCGCATCTCAAGTCTTCATTGGGCGTGATCCGTGGCATTTTGTTCCGGGTCTCCCGAAAGCTCTGTCAATGCACCGTCCATGGCTGGAGAAGAGAGGATTCAAGCAGCTCTATGAAGTTAGCGACATGCTGTCTTCAGAAGCGACAGAGCTGCAAACGACTCCAGACTTTGCAGATGGAGCGATCGTGAGGCTGCTCATGCCTGAGGACAAGGAAGAAATGTTGACATTTTTCCGTCGCTGCTTCCCGGGCAGATGGTTGTATGAGGCACAATGCTATTGGGAACGCGGAGGACGGGGAAGAGAATTCATCGGATTGTTCCAAGGCAGTGAAATGATCGGCTTCTGCCGGGTCAATGACGAGCATTCTCCGCTGATTGCGCAGAATACGTATTGGGCACCATTGTTCGAAGAGCCGCTTGGCGGTATTGGGCCGCTTGGTGTTGATGATCAGTACCGCGGCAAGGGATACGGTCTTGGTCTGGTCAAGGCGGGAATCGCTGAATTGCAGCAGCGCGGCATGCGCCAGCTAGTCATTGACTGGACGGAACTGGTTGACTTCTATGCGAAGCTTGGATTCCATACGTGGAAGAGCTATGACCTTATGAGCAAGGCCCTGTAAATAAATTGTGAGTTCAAAACGATGAACCAAAAGATAGTACGGTGAACAATGAAGCGCGTGGAAGACGGATTGAAAGATATTGATAAGAATCTTTGATCTTTGCTGCTCGAGCCTCCACTAGATCAATTTCGCTCAGACGAGGTTGAGAAAGTCTTTGGAACAACGATAAGCAACCCCGGCAGAACCATACGTGCCGGGGTTTTTGTCTATAATGGGATGATAAATATGACATATTACGTAATCCTTGCGGGCTCTTCTCCCTTTCTCTATCTTTATTTCTACCCAATTCCAAGCAGGCAGGGCAGCTTCTTCTTCGCGGCTCGTGCAGCTGCACATTATTGACGTATTGTTCATTAATGTGGCGTCCAATCAATATGATGCGGCCGTTCAGTATTTGGATGATACAAGAGAAAGTATTCGATTTATGAAGAGTCAGCGCAAATAAAATAGGTAAACTCGCTTAAGTCCTTCCTTTTCACCGACACTATCTGCTATGCATATAATGTGATCCGCCGTGAAATATGGGCGTATGCACAGCTGGCAGCTAGGAATGCCGCGGGGAGGGATGACTATGAAGTGGAGCCGCAATATATCCGGTGAGGAGCGGGCAAGCGTGATTACCCACGCAGTTGGATTATTGTTCAGTATGTGGGCATTAGGCGTGCTAATTAGTGCCGCACGGGAGCACGGGACGTCGGCGCATATGATCGGAGCTTCAGTATACGGGATTACCTTGATTATGATGTTTACAACCTCGACGATTATGCACGGTTTGCCAGAGGGGAGATTGAAGTACCGATTTACGATCCTTGATCATATGGCAATTTACTTGTTTATTGCGGGAACGTACACTCCCTTCCTGCTCGTCGTGCTGCATGATGAGTTCAGCCAGCAGCTGCTAGGTTTAATATGGGGGACTGCGATTGCAGGAATTATATACAAAGCATTCTATACAGGACGTCATATGTGGTTCTCTACGATTGCCTATGCAATTATGGGGTGGCTGATGGTAACGGTATGGGACAGCTTGGTGCAGGCGATTCCTTTTGAAGGTGTTATGCTGCTGATGATTGGAGGAGTATGCTATACGGCTGGCATCCCATTCTTTGTGTGGCACCGGCTTCCCTATCATCATGCGATTTGGCATCTGTTCGTATTAGCCGGCTCTGTCCTGCACTTTGTATGCATTTACCGCTATGTCGTCTAGTTAGAAGGCAGGCTGAAACACTGAAATCTGGGTCTCAAAAAAATAATTCCACCATGTTAAGGTTCAACCCTTGACATGGAGTTGTGATTTCGGTATGATAAGAAACGTCGATGGGCTGTAAAGTGTTTTTCCTTTACGAAAGGAGTGGCCCGTATGAACGAGGAACAGGTACTGGCTAAGACGAACCGAATTAATATGCTGTTCGACTTCTATGAACCGCTGCTCACAGAGAAGCAGCAGACGTTCCTGAAATGTTACTTTCAAGATGATTTTTCACTAGGCGAGATTGCAGCCGAATTCGGCATCAGCCGCCAAGCGGTGTATGAACATATTAAGCGGGCGGAGCAGACGCTCGAATCTTATGAGAGCAAGCTCGGCTTGCTGTCGAAGTTCGAACGTCGGACAGAGATCGTAATGGCGCTGCAACGTGCATTGGACGATATGGATAGCATACCCGACCCGCAGCGCGCGGAACTGCAGACGATTGTCCGTGAACTGCAGGCGTTGGATTAAGGGAACGGGGTGAGATAATATGGCATTTGAAGGATTAACGAACCGATTACAGAATGTATTCAGCAAGCTGCGCGGCAAAGGCAAGGTTGGTGAAGATGACGTCAACGAAGCGATGCGCGAGGTACGCCTTGCGCTGCTCGAAGCGGACGTTAACTTTAAGGTCGTTAAGGAATTCATTGGCAAGGTGAAAGAGAAGGCCGTTGGTCAGGAAGTGATGAATAGCTTCACACCAGGCATGGTCATTATCGACATCGTCAATAAGGAATTGACGGAATTGATGGGTGGTACAGCTGCGAAGCTGGCCAAGGCCAACAAGCCGCCAACTGTCATTATGATGGTCGGTCTCCAAGGTGCTGGTAAGACGACTACTTCAGGCAAGCTTGCGAAGATGCTGCAGAAGCAGAATCATAAGCCGCTTCTTGTCGCTGCCGATATTTATCGACCAGCTGCGATTAAGCAGCTTCAAGTAGTAGGCGAGCAGATTAAGGTTCCGGTGTTCGCGCTTGGTGACCAAGTGAGTCCGGTAGAAATCGCTCGTCGCGGATTGGAGCATGCGAAGGAGAATAACCTTGATTATGTCATTATCGATACTGCAGGCCGCCTGCATATCGATGAAGCATTGATGGAAGAGCTGAAGCAAGTTCATGCTACAGCGAAGCCAGATGAGGTGCTGCTCGTCGTTGACGCGATGACAGGTCAAGATGCGGTCAACGTTGCAGAGAGCTTCAACCAACAGCTTGAGCTTACTGGTGTTGTGCTGACCAAGCTCGATGGCGATACACGTGGTGGTGCGGCCTTGTCTGTTAAGGCAGTTACGGGTTGCCCAATCAAATTCGCTACACTTGGTGAGAAGATGGACGCGCTTGAACCGTTCCATCCAGAGCGGATGGCATCACGGATTCTCGGCATGGGGGACATGCTCTCCTTGATCGAGAAGGCGCAAATGAACATCGACACAGAGAAAGCCAAGGAAATGGAAATGAAGATGCGCAACGCAGCCTTCACATTCGATGATTTCCTTGAACAGATGCAACAAGTAAAGAAGCTCGGTCCTATCGATCAGATTCTGGATATGATTCCAGGGATGAATAAGGTGAAGCAAAATGCGAACCTGAAGGTGGATGAGCGTCAAATGGGTCGAATCGAAGCCATTGTCCGTTCGATGACGAACGAAGAGCGCCAAGATCCAGACCTAATTAATCATAGCCGTCGCAAGCGGATTGCAGCGGGCAGTGGAACTGCGCTGGCTGATGTGAACCGTCTTATCAAGCAATTTGATGAGATGCGCCGGATGATGAAGCAGTTCTCTGACATGATGGGTCCGAAAGGCCCTAAGATGATGAAGAACTTGAAGAGCAAAGCGGGCAAGGCAGGCAAAGGAATGAGATTTCCTTTCCGTTAATGCATAAAGAAGTGCAGCTGTAAAGCTCGCATTCCAATTCTTACTCGAATTCCGTTAAGGAGGTGAATTTCGTGGCAGTACGTATCCGTTTGAAACGCATGGGTGCTCATAAAGCACCATTCTATCGTGTCGTTGTATCCGATTCCCGTTCCCCGCGTGACGGTCGTTTTATCGAGGAAATCGGTCATTACAATCCGGTAGCTCAACCAGCAGTCGTTAACATCGACGAGGAAAAAGCTTTGAAATGGTTGCAAACTGGTGCTCAAGCATCTGACACGGTTCGCAACTTGCTCAGCCAAGCTGGCGTAATGAAGAAGTTCCATGAACTGAAAAACCAGAAATAATCTAGCCGTTCGGAGGGTCGCGAATGGAAGAGTTAGTGTCAGTAATTGCACGCGCTTTGGTCGATCATCCGGAGGAGGTCCGTGTGGACGTCGTGGAGAAGGACCATGTCATCGTGTATGAGCTTCACGTTCATCCCGACGATGTCGGAATGGTTATCGGGAAGCAAGGTCGTATCGCTAAGGCGCTTCGCACGGTCGTCACGTCGGCAGCAGTCAAAGTTCCAAAACGAGTTGCCGTGGACATTATTTCATAATTGTACGCAAGAGGGTTAGGATGGAATCCTAGCCCTTTTTCGTATGCATGAGGCTAAATGTGTTACACTAGAAAGAAGATGTTCGCAGGCTGGGCTTCCGAATATTTACGATAGATTAAATGAATGGTGATTACCGACGGTAGGAGGATAAGGCATGGCTCAAAGAATGTTTAATGTCGGCAAATTAGTCAATTCGCACGGCATTCGTGGTGAAGTGAAAATTATCCCGACAACAGATTTCCCGGAGGAACGCTTCGCTCCAAAGAGCGAGTTAGTTCTGCAGCAACCGAACTCCAATAACAGTGTATCCGTTACCGTTGAGCGGTCGCGTTTACATAAAAATATGTACATCATTAAATTTGTGCAATTCGACAATATCAATGAGGTTGAGAAATATAAAGGTTGGATACTGAAAGTAAGCGAAGAGCAGCTGGATGAGCTCGATGAAGACGAATATTACTACCATGAGATTATTGGTTGTAAAGTCGTGACAGACGAAGGCGAAGATCTTGGAATCATTGACGAGATACTGTCTCCAGGCGCGAATGATGTCTGGGTTGTGAAGCCTGCGAAAGGAAAATCAATCTTGATTCCGGTCATTGATGATGTTGTGCTTACGGTTGATGTTCAGGAGAAGGTCGTAATGGTTCATATTATGGAAGGACTTATTTAATATGCGTATCGATGTGTTGACCCTTTTCCCAGAGATGTGCGAAGGGGTATTCGGATCCAGTATATTAGGGAAAGCGCGTGAGAATGGACATGTTGTTATTAACACGGTCAACTTCCGCGATTATTCTGATAATAAGCATCAAACTGTTGACGATTATCCGTATGGCGGTGGCGGTGGTATGGTGTTAAAACCGCAGCCGATCTTTGCGGCGGTCGAAGACTTAATGGTGAAGGCAGCGGAAGAGCGGGCATCAGGAATAGCAGAACCGATGGATGGTCACGAGAAAGCAGCGAAACCACGAGTTATTTTAATGTGCCCGCAAGGAGAGCGTTTCACGCAGAAGAAAGCGGAGGAGCTTTCACAGGAGTCCCATTTAATATTCGTGTGCGGCCATTATGAAGGATATGATGAGCGCATTCGCGAGCACTTGGTGACGGATGAACTATCAATAGGGGACTATGTATTGACAGGCGGTGAATTACCCGCAATGACCGTGGTTGATTCTGTTGTTCGTCTGCTTCCTGGCGTGCTGGGCAATGAGATGTCTGCTGTAACGGATTCGTTCAGTACAGGACTGCTCGAATATCCGCATTATACCCGTCCTGCTCAGTTCCGCGATTGGAAGGTTCCTGATGTACTCATTAGTGGCCATCATGCCAATATAGAGATATGGAGACGCGAACAGGCTCTGAAGCGGACGCTGGAACGGCGTCCGGATTTGCTGGAGCATGTGGAGCTGAGTAAGGAAGACCTGAAAATATTGCAACGCTTGAAAAGTGATACAGAGTGAAGCAAGGCTTAATGAGAGCTAACCGGTTCAATGAGTGGATTGGTGATTAGGCTGCTCCACCATAAATGACTGAGATTCTATGTACGATGGACGTAGAATCTCAGTCATTTTTTTGATCTAACGGATGTCGAGAAGTAGCTCCTTATTGGAGAGAAGTTATAAAAGATGCGATAGACGAAATGACCTTATCGGGTGCATCATGATGAATGTAGTGTCCAGCTTGTTCAAATTTTATTTGCTGGCTGTTGTTTGATAATTGAATTAATTCATTTTGCGTATTAGCCCAATTTGGATAACCGTTGTTCGGGGCACTCAATACGAGGATCGCTAGATCTCCAAGTGAGCCACCACGTAGTACTGCAAGTCCATTTTCTTTCAATCGTTGTCGTTCTTCTTTCATATCTGGATTGTTGGCATTTCTGAGTGCCATTATTATTTTCAATTTCTTAAGTTCTTCAGGCAAATCATCGATATCGACAAACATGCCATTGATGAGATTCATATCTGACAGAGCTCGCAACAAACCAATATGTTTGGCGGTTGCAATGGCATTCCAACCTATATCCGCTACCCAGTTCGTAGAGAAATCCCTAGCGTATTGAGGGCTGGTTCCATCCAGGAAGATGAGACCTGCAACTTCTTCTGGGTACAATTGTGCGAATCTAATGATTTCAAGCGCTCCCATAGAATGACCTAATAAAATATAGGGGGGCAATTCTCCAGATGCTGCAAGCAAGTGATGAAGCTCTTCCGCTATCGTATCTACATCACGAGGCGTGTCCGCAGCTTCGCTCCAACCGTATCCAGGTCGTTCATAGAGGACGACTCGTCCATGTTGTTGTAAACCTGGCATGATCGGATAGAAATCAGCATAGGGAGTTGTCGTCCCGCTGCCTGCCGTCATGACTAGCGTTCCTGTCAAAGAAAGCACTTCCATTTGCGATAATGTGCATGGCGTGACCGTTCACGGACATCATCTTCCCAACAGGGGGATAGAGGGAGCGCTGTTGATACAATCCATATTGCTGATACGAGACACCAAGCAAGGCAATAAGGATGAACGCACAGATTAGAAGTATAATTTTTTCTTTTTGATCATGTTGACCCCCGTTTCTCTTAGTTGTTTCGCTTTGTTCATTACCTGACCTAACCCTATTAGACGGGCATTGGAATAATGAATATCATATATTCATTATTGTTCAGGCATAAATTGGATAGCAAGCGATTTTTGTGGTTACGAAAATAATAATAATGGGGACAATATTGTTCATAGGTTGCACGTGTCATGAGACAACATGAATTCCAATGAAGTGAGGCAAAATTATGAGTAATGAGATTCGTAAGAATGGATTGCGGTTGTTTATTGCGATGCCGCTGCCGAGGTCTGCTGTTCAAGTATTGGAAGAGTGGTGCGCTGCTGGGAAGCAGCACTGGCAATTTGCAAAATGGGTACACCCGCAGGATCTTCATATTACACTCCAATTCCTTGGAGCGGTAGATGAGCATGTTATTGAGCGGATTGTACAGGTATTGAAGGAGGTGTCCAGAGAGGCCGCCCCAATTGATCTACAATTCGATGGCGTAGGAAGCTTTGGGACAAAAGAAGCGCCCCGTGTACTATGGGCTGGTCTAGGAGGAGCAATCGACAAACTGCGACAATTGAACCACAGCGTGACAGCCGCTACTTCGCCTTTAGGATTCGAACCGGAGGAACGCCCTTATCGCCCGCATATTACGCTGGCTCGCAAGTATCGCGGAGGGGAAGGCCAGCCCTTCACCATGGACAGCGAACCACTTCCTCCGATTCTATGGACGGGTGATGAGATCGTACTGTTCCAGACACATATGAATCAAAGTCCTATGTATGAGCGTTTGCATACTTTCACTCTGGGTCAAGCATAGTCTAATGTACATGTACTGCAATCGTTGTGTCATGCCTTGTTAAAACGACGTCTTGAAAAACAGGTCTATCCTCACGTATATTTTCCAATCTTACACATTTATAATGGAGTCACCATTTTGAGCATGTCGAAAATGGTTGAAAAAGCAATATAAATTGTGGATGGAGGGATTTCGTGGAGAGATATGCTTCGCGTATCGGAACGCTGCTGCTTCTGATTACGACCATGCTTTTGGCGGTTTTTCAAAGCCGGAGGATACGCGAAAGGCGACGTGGATATGGCAGGCGGAGAGAATAGAGACAGAATCGGAGCAACTGATTGCTTTTGCCAAAAAGAATCGCATTAATGTGATGTATCTGCATGTGGATATGACGATTCCAGAAGCATCATATCGGCACTTTCTGAAGCAGGCAGGTCAAGCAGGAGTTGAAGTGCATGGCTTGGCAGGGCATCCCTTATGGGCTTTGCGTGAATATCGGGACAAGATGATGAAGCTGACAGAGTGGGTTAGTGCTTATAATCAGTATTCTGCTGCGGATGAGCGTTTCAAGGGGCTGCATTTGGATGTTGAGCCCTACGTGCTTCCAGATTGGGAAGATGATCAGCCATCGATCATTCGCTCTTGGACGGCGAATATGAGCGATTGGCTGAATGCTGTCAAGAGCCGCAGCGGTTTAGAGCTCAGCGTCGACATGCCGGTATGGTTCGACTCGATCACGGTTCCAGATGCACAAGAGACTTCGTTGTCGGAGTGGATCATTCGCCGTTTCGATCATGTAACGTTAATGGCGTACCGTCAGCAGATAGAAGGCGGGAACGGAATTTTGGAGCTTGTCCAGAATGAAATGGAGATCGCAGACCGTGTCGGGACACCGATATGGATTGGGGTCAATACGAAGCCAATGAAGGAAGCTCACACTACCTTCTATGATGCGGGTGTGCAGGAAATGGAGTCGGTATTGAATCAGGTTCAGGAGCGGCTGCGGCATCATTCCTCCTTCACAGGAGTTGCCATCCATGATTATCGTTATTGGAATCATATGCTGGAGAGAGATGGTGAACCAGGGGATCCCCCAGGGCCAAAACCAGACCCAAAACCAGACCCAAAACCAGACCCAAAACCAGACCCAAAACCAGACCCAAAACCAGACCCAAAACCAGACCCAAAACCAGACCCAAAACCAGACCCGAATCCTGATCCTGGGGAGATTATTGTCCCGATGCCGCCTCCAATTGATCGTACTGGAACCATTATTGGAACCTATGTATGGCAAGCGGAGTTAGCGATAAATCAGTCTGATGACATCATTGCATTTGCGAAGGAAAAGGGAATCAACTTTTTGTATGTTCGCTTGGATCTTCAGCAACCGTTTGAAGCGTATCGTGAATTTGTGAAGAAAGCGCATGATGCTGGAATCGAGATGCATGCTATGGGTGGACACCCTGGCTGGGCGTTGACAGAGAATAGACAGCGGATATCGAAGCTCGTTGATTATGTCAAACGCTACAATCGCGCTGCTGCCCCTGAAGAGCGCTTCTATGGCATTCATTTGGATGTAGAGCCTTATGTACTTCCGCAATGGCGCGGTGATAAGGACGAGGTCATTGCACAGTGGGTGGACAATATGGCGTTTTTTGTCGAATCGACCCAGGCTGATTCTCAGCTTGAGACGAGTGTAGATCTCGCAGTGTGGCTGGATCGAACCTTTATTCCGGGTAAGTCAGAACTGTCAGTTAGTGAATGGATGATAGGGCGTATGGATCATGTGGCATTGATGGCGTTCCGTAATATGGCTGGGGGCAGCAATGGAATTGTTGCTGTGGTGAAGCAGGAGATGCAGATGGCGGATCGGTTAGGCAAACGTCTTGTAGTTGCAGTGGAAATAAAGGAGAGTTTTGAAGGCGCGCATGTTTCGTTTTTATGAGAAGGGTGCTGAAGAGATGTTGAAGCAGTTGGACAAGCTTCCAGAAATGCTTGCAGATCACCGTTCTTATACCGGTTATGCAGTGCATGCCTATGATTATTGGAAAGAAGCCAAGCCTTGAAAAGGCGCTTGTGTTCTATTCGTTCATATGCTACAATTAATTTCGTTGTTTGGAATACGGTGGTCCTCTGCATACGATGAGGCGAATGCACTAAGCATGCTGAGATGCAAGAACACCTGTGTGGAAGGAGGGAGTCCTAGATGAATATCGTACAAGCGATTACGCAAGAACAGCTTCGCAAGGATATTCCAAGCTTTCGTCCCGGCGATACTTTGAAGGTTTATGTTAAAGTTATCGAGGGATCTCGCGAGCGTATCCAGTTGTTCGAAGGTGTTGTTATTAAGCGTCGTGGTGGCGGAATCAGTGAAACGTTTACTGTTCGTAAAATTTCCTACGGTGTAGGTGTTGAGCGTACGTTCCCGCTTCATACTCCGAAAATCGATAAAATCGAAGTGGCTCGCCGTGGTAAAGTGCGTCGTGCGAAGCTGTACTATCTTCGCAATCTTCGCGGTAAAGCAGCGAGAATCAAAGAAATCCGTTAAGGAACAACCGGGGGGCTTGCTTGACTGCAAGCTCCCTTTTGCTATTTGTATGGATTGGAGTGCGCAATGCGCATGACGTGAACTTCAAATACGCATCCTAGGAGAAAGCGGGGCACAGCGAATGGATCAAAACGACCAATTGATGGAACCGAATACGCCGGAAGAAACGGCTGAAAAGCCGGCCAGCCCGAAGAAAAACGAATTGTTGGAATGGATTAAAGCGATTGCGATAGCTGTTGTCCTTGTCGTTGTCGTAAGATGGTTGCTGTTCGCTCCGTTTATAGTTGATGGTCCTTCGATGGAACCTAACTTCTGGACGGGTGAGAGGCTCATCGTGAATAAGATCTTGTATGAGTTCAGACAGCCTAAGACAGGAGAAGTTGTTGTATTTCACGTTCCACAAGAGAACCGCGATTTAATTAAGCGTGTAATTGGTGTTGCCGGTGATACGATCGAATATCGCGGTGATGATTTGTACGTTAACGGCAAGAAGGTAGAAGAGACGTACATACAAGAAGCAATAGATCAAGCTCATAAAAATGATATGTTATATAATGACCGTAATTTCCCAAGTGATTCGACTCAGCCGAACAAAGTTCCAGAAGGACATATTTTCGTCATGGGTGACCATCGGAGCAACAGTACCGATAGCCGCATGCTCGGATTTATTCCGTTGAAAGATGTCATTGGACGCGCAGACGTCATCTTCTGGCCAATCTCGCATGTTAAGTTGATTCAACATCATTAGTTGAGTTACGGCTGCCAAGGAGGTGGATAGCGATGTCAATCCAATGGTTTCCGGGTCATATGACGCGAGCGCGACGTCAGATCCAGGAGAAGTTAAAACTGATAGATGTAGCGATCGAACTGTTGGACGCGCGCCTGCCTGTGTCGAGCCGCAATCCAATGATTAACGATATACTCAGCAATAAGCCGCGCCTTATTATTATGAACAAAAGCGATCTTGCAGATCCAGACGTAACGGCGAAGTGGATGAAATATTTCCGCAATGAAGGTCACGCTGTAATTGCTGTCGATGCGTCGACAGGAAGCAATGTATCGCAGATTCCCGGGGAAGCGCGCAAGTTGCTCGAAGAGAAGTTCCAGAAACAAATTGCAAAGGGAATGAAGCCGCGTCCAGTACGTGCATTGATTGTTGGAATTCCAAACGTAGGGAAATCTACACTCATTAACAAGCTGGCTGGTAGATCGGTAGCTGCAACTGGCGATCGTCCTGGCGTTACTAAGGGTCAGCAATGGATTCGTGTAGGCTCCGAAATGGAACTGCTCGATACACCAGGGATTTTGTGGCCTAAGTTCGAGGATCAGGAAGTAGGTTACCGATTGGCGACAACCGGTGCAATTCGCGAAGAAATATTGAATGTGGAAGATATCGCGTTTTACGCGCTGAAATATGTTGCATCCCATTACTGGGATCGACTGTCTGAGCGGTTCGGCATGACGGACGAAGCCATAGATGTGGACAATCCAGACGAAGTTGTGCGTTTGATGGAGGACATTGGACGCAAGCGCGGGTGCTTGATGGGTGGCGGAAGAGTCGACTTAGAGAAGGCATCTGGCATTATTTTGCGTGAGCTGCGCTCTGGCAAGTTGGGGCGTCTTACGTTCGAAGAGCCTTATTCATTTATGGTGAAATAGCTGTTCGGCAGATATAGGTAGGATGTTTGGAGTATGAGGATAGCGCCGTTAACGCCGGAGTGGTGTACGGCGCTATTTCTTTAGGTACAGCCGTTACTAGATATGGCAGTGAAGTAAAGACAGGTTGGGGAGGATCATGTTCGCATGGGGAGAAAGAAGCAAGAGGAAACAGCAGAGCCCGTTGACTTATTAGCTTGGGAACGAGAATATTGGGAACGCAGCGTTCAGCATATTGCAGGTATTGATGAGGTCGGCCGCGGCTGCCTATTTGGTGATGTTGTTGCAGCAGCTGTCATATTGCCGCAAGGTCTTATTATTGATGGGATCAATGATTCGAAGAAGCTGTCGGAGAAAAAGCGGAATGAGCTGTATGACATTATTATAGCAGAAGCGATAGCATGGTCAGTTGCACATGTAGATGCCGCTACTATCGATCAGATTAATATTAAGCAGGCGGCTCGTCGTGCTATGAAAGTAGCAGTTGAAGGGTTGGTGACTCAGCCAGAAGTGCTGTTGGTCGATGCGGAGAAGATAGATTTGCCATATGCACAAGAGGCGATTATTAAAGGTGATGCCAATAGTCAATCGATCGCAGCCGCTTCGATCGTCGCTAAGGTAACGCGTGACCGTCTATGTATTGGTGAATGGAATGACCGATATCCAGAGTATGGCATAGCAGTTCATAAAGGGTATGGAACGAAGCTGCATCGGGAACAGCTGCTCCTTCATGGGCCAACGCCGATGCATCGCAAGAGCTTCTTGTCCTCCTTATTTCCTGAAGAGGAGCAGTTGACGCTGTTCTAGCACCATCTGATAAACGGTAAAGTGATTATCTATTATTCTGTTCTAGTGAACGATGGCTGCGGATAAATACTCATTATTCGTCTGCTCTATGCCGATATATAAGATAGTTATTTGCAGAGGACGTGGGATGGACATGAATATATCACAATTGGTACGGAGCTTGGCTGGGGAGGCGAGACCCGGCGAGCAGCGTTCATTGGAGCTAAAAACGGGCCAGGTCGTTCGTGCGACAGTAACGGAAGTGTCTGAAAACGGGCGCGAGGCCGTCGTATCAGTAAATGGTGTTCCTGTACGTGCAGTGCTGGATGCGCCGATGCAGCCAGGGCAAACGACGTGGATGCAGGTACAGGGACAGCAGTCGGATGGATTGGTTATATTGAAGCAGACAGAGGGCCCTTCTGTCGGCACATTGCCATCAATGGAAGAAGCACTTAAGCAATCCGGGTTGCCGGATGAAGCATGGGCACGCCGCTTACTGCAAGATTTACAGCGGGCTGGTTTGCCGCTAACGAAGGAGCTTGCAGCCAAGCTAAGCCAAGCGATGGCCTCGAAGCCTCCTGGAGTTGCAGCATCGGAATGGATGCAAGCAGCAGGTCTTGCGCTTCGTCGGCAATTGCCGCTTACAGCAGATACATTAAGCGGTCTGCGGCAAGCACTGTTCGGCAAGCCGCTGACCGATATGCTTGCAGGATTTATGCGCGCTGGGGATGAGTCTCTGGTCTTGGGCAGCGGCTCGCTTGGCAGTAGCGGGGCCAATACTGGAAACACAAGTACACTGTGGACACAACCGCTGCGAGAGGCACAAGCACTCGTACGTGCACTGCTTGCAGAGGGGCTGCAAACATCAGGTCAGCAGACTAACGGAGGAGCCGGGGCGGCTGCAGGTGCGAATAGTGGCGCCACAAGTTCTCCTATTGGTCAGACTTCTGCCTCTCCTATGCCTGAGGCACTTAATAGGAGTACTAGCGGCGCGAGTATGGATTCGACATCAGCTGCGGGCAGAGGTGTCCAAAATGGAGAACAAGTACGTTCTATCCCCCTTCAGAACGGCAATTTGGGCGGAAACGTTGCTTCAGGTACTGCTGGAGCTTCTGGAACATCATCTTCTCCTCAAACGATGGTACAGAGTGGTGCATGGATTGGTAAAGTCCTTCAATTGCTCGGCGTGTCGCATGAACAGCAGGCTCATCGAGCTGCAGTCATGGAGCTGACGTCTCAGCCGCAGCAGACAGTGGGTGAAAATGGACAGCCTGCTGTTGGCGGCGGTGGTAGTACTGCTGCGGCATCAGGCAACTCAAGCGCATCAGGAAGTAGTGGACTAATGGGAAGCGGCAGCGGAAACACAGCACCGCAATACGGGACTCCCGCACAGTCTGCATCGGCAGCTGTGCATGCTTCAGCATTGGCTGCGGATGATGCAGCAGCGGACAAAACATCTGTTATGAATGGAGGAACGGGGCGCAGCGCGGCTTCTCAAGAAGTGATGTCTAGCGGGGCAGCAGCGAAGGCAGCGGCACCAGTTGTATCTGGGATGGCACAGCTAGATATGAACCACCTGACAGCCAGTGCAACACAGCAGGGAGCTGCAGTTGGAGAGTCGCTGAAGAGTGCCCTACTTCAATTGCTGCAAGCGGATGGAGTCCCGCATGCACTCCGTGAGGCGGCCCAACAGCTTGTACAGCATGTCACCGGCCAACAGCTGCTGCTCGCGTCTGATCGCCAAGCTCCATTCTCCCATATTACATTGTTTGTCCCGCTTGTAACGCCGGAAGGCAAGCAAACTGCGGCCGTTCACATTCAATCCCGTCAGAGCAAGCGAGGAGAGCTTGATGCGGGCAATTGCCGACTCTGGTTCGATTTGAATATGAAGGTGCTCGGGCGTACACTCGTAGATGTTCAAGTTGTAGATAATGCGGTTGCGTTGCATATCCATCATGCTGATGAACGGCTCGGTGAATGGATGGATGGGTTGCGTGATGAAGCGGAAGAAGCGCTGGAGCAAATCGGTTACCAGCTGTCCGCTTTCCGAACACTACCGCTCCCTGAGAAGCGTTCTGATGCAGCGTCAGTGCCATCTTCAGAAATCAGCATGGACGATTATGCCGCGAAGCCTTACAAGGGGGTGGACATGAAGATATGAATAACAAACCGTCTATCCCTCGACCAGCTTCCGTCGAGCCTGTACAGCCATCACCTAACTCGGGAACGAGTTATTGGAATCAGCAAGAAGCACGTCACGGTGTTAGAGAAGAGACGCATGCGTCTGCGAAGTCAGGTGGCGCCACACCACGCAAAAAGGCAGTTGCACTTACTTATAATCCCGAACAAGGGGAAGCCCCAGTTGTTGTAGCTAAGGGACATGGTCAAATAGCTGATCGCATTCTCGAAAAGGCGAAGGAGAGCGGAGTCCCTATTCAAGAGGACGCTTCCTTAGTTGAAGTATTGTCTAAACTAGATATCGATCAGCAAATCCCACCTGCCCTTTATCAATTGGTTGCAGAGGTGCTCTCCTTTGTATATAAAGCGGATCAGCGAGCGGATAAGGGGTGGATCAATCGTGGAACGTAATCATCATGGGAAGGCATCACATAGGAACAATCAACAGATGTCATCAGTTGATGCGGGTACTCCAACCCATATGGCAGGTAGCCGGAAGAGGAGTGTGCCGATGAAGCTTAATCGTCGTGCGCGGGGAACTGAGGCAGAGCAGCTTGCGATTGCTTATTTAGAACGTAGAGGCTACCGCATTATTGATGTGAATTGGCGTTGTAAGTTAGGTGAGATTGATATTGTTGCGAACGATGGCGATGTGTGGGTGTTTGTCGAGGTTAGAAGCCGCACCGCGGGATTGCGTTATGGCGGTGCGGCAGAGGCAATCGATTGGCGCAAGCAGCGCAAGGTGCGAGCAGTGGCAACGGCGTATATGCATCGACATCGCTTAGATGAGGTTCATATACGCTTCGATGCAGTCGCGATTACCTACTCGACTGATCTTGGAACTCCACCCGAAATTGAACTATTTCAGGGAGCATTCTAATTCGTTCATTCAGGCATGATTCCGCTTGTCCAATGTACGGTACTGGATCGCTTCCGCTACGTGTGCAACCTCGATAACTTTACTTCCTTCGATATCCGCGATCGTTCGGGATAGCTTCAAGAGGCGATCATGTGCTCGTGCACTCATGCCTAGCTGATCATAAGCCTGCTGCAGCATATTCTTCGCGCTGTCCGACAAGCAGCAGTATGTCTTCAAATAAGAGCCTGAGAGCTCGCTGTTGAATTGGATATTCAGTCCTTCATAGCGCTTAGCTTGTATCCGTTGTGCTCGCACGACCTGTTTGCGCATTTCCTCTGAGCTTAGATTGTTGCTGGACCAATCGGAAATAGGGGAACGAGGTACTTCAACCTGTACATCAATCCGATCGAGCAGTGGGCCTGACAGCTTGCTTCGATATTGCTCAAGTCGTCCATGTGAACAACGACATTCTTCTGTACGGGAACCGGCATATCCACAAGGACATGGATTCATGGAGGCGGCCAGCATGACGTGAGCAGGGAAACGGAAGACGGCGCGTGCTCTGCCGATGGTAACGCTTCGTTCTTCGAGTGGTTGGCGGAGCACTTCAAGCACTTGGCGTGGGAACTCGGGCAGTTCATCCAAAAAGAGGACGCCGCGGTGAGCCAAGCTGATTTCACCTGGTTTCGGGATCGCACCTCCACCAATAAGTCCAGCAGCAGTGATGGAATGATGGGGGGAGCGGAAGGGGCGCGTCATCATAAGACCTGTACCATAGTGGCTCCATTTCCCCGATACACTATAGATCTTGGATACCTCGAGAGCTTCAGCTTCATTCATAGGCGGTAGGATTGTAGGAAGTCTCTTGATAAGCATTGTCTTGCCAGTGCCCGGCGGGCCGCTCAGCAGTACATTATGCATCCCTGCTGCTGCAACGATTAACGCACGTTTGACATGCAGTTGACCGTTTACGTCGGCGTAATCCTCTAAATTCCTTGCTACAGTTTCCTCCTTTTTCATTTCACTACTATCTCTGTTTCTCGCTTCTCTTGAAGCAATCGGCATATCATCTACACAGTGGATATCCCGCAGCTCACTTAGATGGCGGAGCGGGAATACTTGGATTCCTTCTACAAGTAATGCTTCAGCAACATTGTCTGCAGGAACCATAACACGGGTGAACTTTCTTCGGCGCGCTTCGTCAACAAGAGACAGCACGCCTGGAACCGAACGGGTAGAACCATCGAGTGCCAGCTCTCCTATGAGGAGCATCTCCTCAAATGGCTGGTTTGGAATCTGTCCGCTCGTACATAACAGTCCTATCGCCATGGCGATGTCAAATGATGTCCCTTCCTTGCGCAGATCAGCAGGTGCCAAATTAATCGTGATCCGCTCTAGTGGGAACTTCCAGCCGCAGTTCCGAACAGCGGCTCGCACTCGTTCAATGGATTCGCGAATGGCGGCATCGGGGAGGCCAACAATCGTCACCTGAGGCAGCCCGGGCGAAATATCAATTTCCACATGAATGAGTCTTCCTTCTACGCCGTACACAGAAGCACCCCATAAATTTCCGTACATAAAAAACACCTCTCAATCGTTATTCTCAGTCCGAAAACTGGAATACGAGGGAAAGGTGCTTCCTTATCTACACTCGTTATATAACTATAGCGTCTACGATAGCAAGCGTCTACGATAGCATTTATCAAAAATTCGTATTTGCAATCTCCTCAATCTACTAATCCCCTTAATCTACCTAATATATTGGAATAGGTTCTTGCAAGCAGTTTAGGTGCAGGTAATGATTATTATAGCTGTAGGCAGCACTTGCGTCAACTTCGGTGGTGATATCGAAGAGTTGTTCCCTATTAATCTCAAAATGAGATGATATCAATATCAAAAAAATGTACGTTCTTGACGAAAATGAGAGGAAAGCGTTTTAAAATCATGATACAATGTGTTCGGATTGTATATATTTTCCGTTATTGTGAGTAGCG